>CAMLNG010000121.1 GCA_946481195.1 uncultured Chromatiaceae bacterium | reverse complement strand
AGACGCAGCACTGGCAGCACGTTTTGCCCCGTTGGCCAAAACCTTAAGTGAACAGGAAGCAGCCATCGTCGCTGAACTGAACACTGTGCAGGGCAAAGCAGTGGATATCGGTGGTTATTACCGTCCGGACGATGTGAAAGCCAGCGCTGCGCTGCGACCAAGCGCTCTGTTTAATGCAGCTTTAGCCGCTGTTTAACAACCCAGTGATTGGATTTTAAAGGCACCTGCGGGTGCCTTTTTCAATTGTGCGGATTAAATTGTAGCCGTTTGCATGAGCCGGGCAGTAATTCGCTGCAGTGATATCTGACAGCACAAAGTCTGAAATTTTTTTGCGTATGAGAGAAAAACAAAAACGGCCGTGATATCGGGGGTATCACAGACCGCTTTGACAGGCATTGAGCCCGGAACCACTCCCTTTGAGTCTGACGCCCTGCATCGCCAGCATCCGGGGGGTTATTCAGGTTTTTCACCTTCTGGCAGTGCAATATTCACTGCATGCAGGCCTTTTGGACCTTCTGATAGTTCAAACGTCACGTCCTGACCCGCCTTGAGAGTCCGGTACCCATCCATGCTGATGGTGGAGTAGTGGGCGAAAATGTCTTCGTCACGACCCTCTTCACGGATAAAGCCAAAACCTTTGGCGTTGTTGAACCATTTTACTTTACCGGTAGCCATACTACTTACTTCCTTCTCTTCGTTAGCTAAAATCTGTATTCTAGGTCCGGAGCATTTGCGAAGGGCAAGGCTCCAAAAAATACTGTAGATAATTTGTTCAACTAGTCAAGTTTTTTAGAAAAGTACGACCACTTGAAATACGGCAGAATCAACACAACATCCTTTGATGGAAGCAACAGGCGTGACTATAGTCTATGAGCAACACTAAATTTGGTGACGGACAATCCGAAGGGCTGGCGGAACTGATACGACAGAAAGTCGAACCTCCGCCGATGTATAAAGTGGTGCTGCACAATGATGATTACACCCCGATGGATTTTGTTATTGATGTGCTGACCCGGTTTTTTAATATGCAGTATGAAAAAGCCAGCGAAGTGATGTTACAGGTTCATTACGAAGGTAAAGCGGTCTGCGGTGTTTTTACTGCAGGAATTGCCGAAACCAAAGTTCAGCAGGTCAGTGAATATGCCAGAGAACATGAACATCCGTTACTTTGCACTATGGAGCGTACCTGACTGCAGTCTCTCAGCTTTTTATAACTCAGGTGGATTGGGAGTTGTCTTATGTTAAATAAAGATCTTGAGTTAACGCTGAACCTGGCGTTTCGGTTTGCCAGAGAGCGCCGCCACGAATATATGACTGTCGAGCATCTGCTGCTCGCACTGCTGGATAACCCAGCCGCCGGTGACGCATTAAAATCCTGCGGCGCCAATATCGAACGCCTTCGCCTGGAACTGGCTAATTTTATCGATTCCACCACACCTTTGATCCCAGATGGCGATTTAGAGCGCGACACGCAACCAACGCTTGGGTTCCAACGCGTGTTACAACGTGCTGTATTCCACGTGCAATCGTCCGGCAAGTCTGAAGTAACCGGTGCTAATGTACTGGTGGCAATTTTCAGCGAGCAGGAATCACAGGCCGTTTACTTACTGAAAAAAACCGACATCAGCCGGCTGGATATCGTCAATTTCATTTCGCATGGCGTAATTAAGTCGGAAAAGCTCGAGCAGTCTGATGATCAGCAGCAAGATGAAAACGGTGAAATCAGCGTCGAAGACAATAAATACCTGGAAAATTTCACCGCTAATCTGAATGTGCTAGCCAAAAATGGCCAGATTGACCCGCTGGTGGGGCGTGACCTGGAGCTGGAGCGCACTATCCAGGTGCTGTGCCGTCGCAAGAAAAACAATCCGCTGCTGGTGGGGGAAGCCGGCGTCGGAAAAACGGCCATCGCTGAAGGTCTGGCGTTTCGCATCGTGCAGAATCAAGTGCCGGAAGTTATTGCCAATGCCACCATCTATTCGCTGGATATGGGCGCTTTGCTGGCTGGCACCAAGTATCGCGGTGATTTTGAAAAACGACTGAAATCGTTGTTAAAAGAAATCGAACGCGAAAAAGACGCCATTTTGTTTATTGATGAAATTCATACGGTGATTGGCGCTGGCGCGGCCAGCGGTGGCGTGATGGATGCCTCAAACCTGATTAAACCGCTGCTCTCTAGTGGCCGCCTGCGTTGTATTGGCTCGACCACTTATCAGGAATTCAAAAGTATTTTTGAAAAAGATACAGCGCTGGTACGGCGTTTCCAGAAAATTGATATCACCGAGCCCAGTGTTGATGATACCACGCAAATTCTGCTGGGCCTGAAAGAGCGTTATGAACAGCATCATGGCGTGCGTTATACGCAAAAAGCGTTACGTGCTGCGGCTGAGTTGTCGGCAAAGTATATCAATGAACGGCATTTGCCAGATAAAGCCATAGATGTGATTGACGAGGCGGGCGCCAGTCAACGGATGCTACCGGCATCCAAGCGGAAAAAAGTCATTAATGTGCCGGAAATCGAGCATATCATCGCGAAAATGGCGAGAATTCCGGAAAAATCAGTGTCGGCATCAGACAAAGATGTACTGGCGAATCTGGACCGCAACCTGAAATTAGTAGTGTTTGGTCAGGATACGCCGATTGAAGCTCTGACTTCGGCTATTCGCCTGTCGCGCTCAGGTCTTGGCAACGAAGAAAAGCCGATAGGGAGTTTCCTGTTTGCCGGTCCGACTGGTGTAGGTAAAACCGAAGTCACTAAGCAACTCGCGCGGATCATGGGTGTCGAACTGCTGCGCTTTGACATGTCTGAATATATGGAACGGCATGCGGTCAGCCGCCTTATTGGCGCGCCACCGGGTTACGTTGGTTTTGAACAAGGCGGTCTGTTAACTGATGCCGTGTCTAAACATCCGTATTCTGTGGTATTGCTCGATGAAATCGAAAAGGCTCATAGCGATATCTACAACATCCTGTTGCAGGTGATGGACCATGGTACTCTGACAGATAACAATGGTCGCAAAATTGATTTCCGTAATGTAGTGCTTGTGATGACTACCAACGCCGGTGTGCAGGAAACAGTGCGTAAGACTATTGGCTTTAAGCAGCAGGACCACAGCCATGATGCGCTGGCGGAAATTAACCGGACTTTCAGTCCTGAATTCCGTAACCGGCTGGATGGCATTATCTGGTTCCAGCATTTAAGTCGAGACATTATTCTGCAAATCGTCGACAAATTTGTCTGTGATTTGCAGGTACAGCTGGATAAAAAACAGGTGCAACTGGAACTGAGTCCAACAGCACGGCAGTGGCTGGCGGATAAAGGTTATGATCAGGCGATGGGCGCGCGGCCTATGGGCCGGGTCGTGCAGGAGCAGCTGAAAAAGCCATTAGCGAACGAAATTTTGTTTGGGCGTCTGAGTCAGGGCGGCGAAGTGCGCATTGATCTACAGGGCGATGAACTGACATTTGATTATCATGAAGATGAGGTACCGGCTTAAGTGCCGGTCCGCCATAAAAACAAAACCCGGGAAACCGGGTTTTGTTTTTATGGATGCTTGGAGCCTGGCTGCGATTAGCGCTGACGGAAAACGATCCGGCCCTTTGTTAAATCATAAGGCGTCAGTTCAACCGTCACTTTGTCACCTGTCAGGATACGGATATAGTTTTTGCGCATTTTGCCTGAAATATGCGCAATCACCACGTGACCGTTTTCGAGTTCGACCTTGAACATGGTATTTGGCAATGTATCAAGGATGGTGCCTTGCATTTCAATCACGTCTTCTTTCGCCATTCAGCGTACGAGCCCCTTCAGATTTAATTTTAAACAGAAAAAAACAGCGCAGATTTTGCCTAAAAGCCGGCGATAAGTAAAGCGAACTGCAGTTATTTAGCAAAATGTTTGCCATTGATCGAGGATTAGGCGCTGCTGTGGCCTAAATTGGCTCTTATAACGCATTTTCTCCGACTGGCTGACCAGATATCCCAAATAGAAATAGGGCAGCTGTTGTTGGGCGCAGAGTTCAGTACCGGCCAGCACTGCCAGAATTCCGAGCGCCAGTTTGTGTTCAGGCTGGTAAAAACTGTAAACCGCTGACAAGCCCTGAGGTAAATGGTCCAGCACCAGCACGCCGACCAGCTGATCGTCCACATACTGTTCGAGCGTGCTGACTTGCAGCCAGCTGCAACTGAGTAACTGTTGCAGATGTTCGGGCTCGGGCGGGTACATCACGCCATCGGCATGGCGCATGCTGATATAGGCCTGATACAGCGAGAAATAATTTTGCTGCAGCGGCTGCTGTTGCCAGCGCCAGTGCCAGTTCATCTTATCGGCCTGCTGCAGTAAACGCCGCTGGCTGCGGCTCAGCTGTAAAGTACTGACGTCGAGCCGTACCGCCTGACAGGCCTGACATTGCAGGCAATAAGGCCGATACAGCTGCTCACCGCTGCGGCGAAAATTATGATCCGTCAGCCACTGGTACACATCAGCGGATAAAGGTTGTTCCGGCAGACTGAATAGCAACCGTTCTTGCTGCTCCGGCAGATAACTGCAGGGATGAAGCGGGCTGACGCCTAATAAGAATTTGTCACTCATCGGTTTTTAATCAGGGCGGGTAAGGGACCTGCTTGCCATAGATCTGCAGGCACAGCCGAGGCGGCTAAAGCGTGCAGCAGTTGCAGGTAATCGGGTCTTGGCATTTTTTGCGCGCCGCATTGCAGTAAAAATGGATTAGGTAACTGGCAGTCGATCCAACCGAGGTCAAAACTCTGCAGATATTGCTGCAATTGGACTAAGGCAAGCTTGGCTGCATTTGGCACGCGATTAAACATCGATTCACCGCAAAATAAATGACCTATCTGCAGGCCATAGAGTCCACCGACTAACTCATCCTGAAGCCAGACTTCAATACTGTGTGCAATGCCTTGATGATGCAGCTGCTGATAAGCTGCGCGAATTTCAGCGCTAATCCAGGTTCCGGGTTGATTAGGTCTCGGCGCGGCACAGCCGGCGACTACTTCAGCAAAGGCCAGATCGCAGCTGAAATGATATTGGTGTTTTTGCCAGTCCTTACACAAACTACGACCAGCATTGAGACTGCCGGGCTCAAATACTGCCCGGATTGCCGGCGACCACCATAACAACGGGTCATCTTCGCTGAACCAGGGGAAAATACCCTGATGATAAGCTGCAGTTAAGCGTTGAGGTGATAAATCACCGCCAAATGCCAACAATCCGTCTGGTTCGGCCAGCGCCGATGCCGGCGCCGGGAACCAGCCTGGATCTGTGCTCAGCTCAGGTAACCACAGCACAGTCACAGCAATTATTTATCCAGTGCGTCGAGGTAACGCTCGGCATCCAGCGCTGCCATACAACCAGTACCGGCTGAGGTAATAGCCTGACGGTAAATGTGATCGCTGACATCGCCAGCGGCAAACACGCCCGGAATACTGGTTTGAGTGGCATTGCCATGTAAACCACTTTGCACAACCAGGTAACCGCCATTCATTTCCAGCTGGCCAGCAAAAATATCAGTGTTCGGTTTATGGCCAATGGCGATAAATACACCCTGTAAATCAATTTGCTCGTCAGCCTGACCTGCAGTTGAAGACAGCCGGACACCGGTCACGCCTGCATCATCACCCAATACTTCAGCCAGTTCACGATGGGTGTGCAACACGATGTTGCCGGATGCCACTTTGGCATTTAAACGGTCTACCAGAATTTTTTCGGCTTTAAAGCTGTCGCGACGGTGGATCAAGTGCACTTCAGAAGCGATGTTTGACAAATATAAGGCTTCTTCCACTGCAGTGTTGCCGCCGCCGACGACCACAACTTTCTGCTTGCGGAAAAAGAAACCGTCGCAGGTTGCACAGGCTGACACACCGCGGCCACTAAATTTGGTTTCAGATTCAAGCCCCAGGTACTTGGCGGAAGCGCCGGTCGCGATAATCAGCGCGTCACAGCTGTATTGGCCATTGTCGCCGGTCAGCAGAAATGGTCTTTGTTGCAGATTGACGGTGTGAATGTGGTCAAACACAATCTCTGTATTAAAAGTTTCAGCATGCTCACGCATCCGTTCCATCAGCGCAGGGCCGGTCAGGCCGTGTGGGTCGCCTGGCCAGTTTTCCACTTCAGTAGTCGTGGTTAATTGTCCGCCTTGTTGCATGCCGGTTAACAAAACTGGCTTCAGGTTGGCACGGGCAGCGTAAACTGCGGCTGTATAGCCGGCTGGGCCTGAACCCAGAATAAGCAGACGGCTGTGTTTTGGATTTGACATGAATTTCCCCGGAAATGCTCTACAGAATTAAGCGTTGTCTGTACGTGGGGCCGATTCTATTGGATTGCAACCCGAACGCAAAGGCGGGCACTAAAATTATTTCTGCCGCCATGTAAAGTCGGCGGTGCTGTGCTAATTTAGCCACAAACAGGCTGCGAGAATTGCAGCGCCCGTCAGCACGCAGATCCTGCGCGGAGGTTTACCTGAAACTGTTGGTTATCCTGGTGTTCATCTGGCTGTGGTTGCCGGTTGCATACGCTAATGACACTTTTTTCAAACGGATTGGCGTGGATGATGGCTTGCCAAATGCAACTATTTACAGCGTTGCGCAGGATTCTGACGGTTTTATCTGGTTGAGTTCAACCAATTCTGGGTTACTGCGTTACGACGGTTACCAGTTTGCTGAGTTCCAGGTTTTAACAGCGGAAGAGCAAAACACCTTAGGCTCACAGGATGTTGGCAGCTTGCTGATAGACCGCAAACAAAATATCTGGGCCGGCACCTGGGGTTATGGCCTGAGCCGAATCGATGCCAAAACAGGGAAACTGAGCCGGTTTAAAACAGATGACACGGATGTTAATAGTCTGGCCAGTATGCAGGTGCAGGTGTTGTATGAAGACAAACAACAAAATATCTGGGTCGGCACCACCGGCGGCCTGAACCGAATGACCGCAGACGGCGAGTGGCAACGTTTGCAGTTTTCCGAGCGCCAGCTTGCGCACAATCGGATTTGGAGTCTGAGTCAGACTCAGGACAACACACTGTGGATTGGCACTTCTGCGGGTTTGCATGCCTGGCGCGAAGATAGTGGTTTGTCCGAAGTGTTGTTGCCATTTCCGCAAGGCAGCGGTCGTGATAATGAAATCCGAGCACTTTACAGTAGTGGGGATAAGCTCTGGGTCGGAACCCGGCAGGGATTGTTTGTGTTGGACCCGCAGCAGCGAAGTTTCCAGCAGACTAAGTTTTTCGACAACCGGCATACGCCAATCATTAATGTTATATCAGCAGATCAAAACGGCATGCTGTTGGTCGGTACCTACAACGGCTTGTTCCGCGTCCATCCGCAGTTACAGCAGTTTGTCAAATTCCGTGAGCAGGAGTCACTGCTGCAGACCGTCAACATCCGTTCATTGTTTCTCGATCGGACCGGTGTGCTGTGGTTAGGGTCTCGTGAAAATGGTCTGTATTACACCAGACACAGCAAATCCGCTTTTGCATCCTTACACGATTTGGCACCACAGACCAATCCGGCGCAATTTCGTTTTACGGTGACGGCTGTTTTTGCCGATTCTGATGCCATCTGGCTTGGCAGCTCTGAACATTTGCATCGTTTTGTCCGCAGTACTGGTGCTATGACCAGTTATGTAACCGGTGGACGGGTCAACGCAATACGTCGGGATCCATCTGGACAGATTTTTGCTGCATCTGATGTCGGTTTGTTTAAGGTCGCCAAAGATCTCAAAACACTGGTGCCGGTACAGGAACCTTTTCAACAGAATCCGCAGGTTGCTGCCAATATTCGTGATTTAAGTATTCAGTCCGACGGCAGTTTCTGGATTGGACTGTGGGGCGATGGTGTAGTGCACTGGGACCCGGTACAACAGGTTTCTACAACCTATCTGCAGCCAGAGATCCGGCACAAAACCGGTGACGCTGTTCAGGCGATGTTGGTTGATGACGACTACACCTGGGTAGGCACACGATATTCGGGGGTGTTTCGGATCCGCCATGGCAGCGGTGATATTGAGCATTTCAGTCAGGCGAAGTCGAATTCACTGGAGCTTCCCAGTCAGGATGTACAATGTTTAGAAAAAGGCCCGGCCGGCAGTTTGCTGATTTGTACCCAGCTTGGCTTAGTGTTATACGATTTGCAGCAGGACAGCCAGCATTTACTGGACGTGCGCAGCGGTTTACCCAGCAGTAATATCATTGGCGCTTATGCTGATCAGCAGCAAAATATCTGGATATTGACGGCTAAAGGCCTGAGTCTGAAACACAGTGACAGCCAACGGATGATCACTTTTACCAAACAAGATGGTCTGGTGGCGACTGAGTTAGTGTTTAAGTCGTTTTTTGATGACCAGCAAGGGACCTTTTACATAGGCTCTATTGATGGCCTGACGGTGATGGAACCTGCGTTGATTTGGATTAACCAGATTGAACCCAAGGTTGCAGTGTCACGCATCTTGGTCAATAACACGCCGTTGCCATTACAGGCCAATACGGCCCGCTGGGCTGAAATTGTCTTAAAGCCTAAGGATACCAGCCTGGAGTTTGAGTTTGCCAGTCTGGATTTTCATGACCCTTCGCGGAACCAGTATCAGTACAAACTCAGTGGCTTTGACCCGGACTGGATTTTGCAGCCTGGCCGGCGCAGTGCCTACTATTCTAATCTGCCGGCCGGTGAGTACGAGCTCGAACTGAGAGGTTCAAATAATCATGGCCTCTACAACCAGGTGCCAGAGCGGGTCAAGGTCAGAGTCTTGCCAGCCTGGTGGCAACACAGTTCAGTGCAGGTGCTTGGCTTTGTTCTGACGATGTTATTGATCCTGACATTCCATCAGTATCGGTTGCGTCACATTCAGCAAATCAACAAGTTGCTGCAAAACTCAGTGCAGGAAAGAGCCAAAGCGCAGTTGATTCTGGAAACCAAAGTGACAGAGCGGACCCGGGCGTTGGAAGAAAGCTCAATGACCTTGTCTTTACGTACCCGGCAGCTCGAAAAGAGCCTGACTGAAATCGCCAAAGCCAATAAAGAGCTGCAGCGGTTGGACAAGCTCAAAGATGAGTTTATTTCGACAGTCTCGCATGAACTGCGCACGCCGTTGACATCAA
>CAMLNG010000120.1 GCA_946481195.1 uncultured Chromatiaceae bacterium | reverse complement strand
TTCCAGGCCTTGTTGTTTGGCCTGCTGTACTAAGGCCGCCCGGGTGCTGTCGTTGTGGTCGCCATAACCATAGGCGATGGCATACAAATCCCATTCGCCAAGACCTTCGCGATAAGCCTGGTCCAGCGTCAGCTTGCCGTTTCGCAGGTCGACCTGCGGATGCGGATAATCCATCACGGTCGCGCGGCCGTTGGCGCTGCCGGCAAAGTTATGAATCAGCCCGAGCGTATGGCCGACTTCGTGCGCCGCCAGCTGGCGAATCCGCGCCAGTGCCATGGTTTTGGCCGCTTCCGTACTGCCGTTTGGCTGATAAGGCGCGGTGAGGCCAGTTGCGATGAGGAAGTCCTGCCGCACCCGCAGCGAGCCTAAAGTGACATGGCCTTTGATAATTTCGCCGGTGCGTGGGTCCGTCACGCCATAACCATAAGACCAGCCGCGCGTCGCCCGGTGCACCCACTGGATCACGTTGTAGCGCACGTCCATCGGGTCGGCATCTGCCGGTAAGTCTTTGACCTGGAAAGCATCTTTATAACCAAGTTTCTGATAGGCCTGGTCCCACCAACCGGCGCCTTGTTTTAGTGCCGTACGCACCGGCTCCGGCACGCCGGGGTCGAGGTAATACACAATAGGCGCAACCGCTTCGCTGATTGCAGCCGCCGGGTCCTTTTTCTGTAGGCGGTGACGCGGTAACAAACGCTGCACTATCGGCTGGTCAAAGGCGGTGGCGTAGTCCATGTATTCCACTTTCCAGAAACCGGAATAGGGATGAAAGGTGCGCGGTTGATAACCCGCTTCCGGCAGCGCCACCAGCGAGTGGTGCAGATGCACTGTGATGGCCTCAGGCGCCGGCGCAACCTGTTTAACAAATTCTCCGGCTTTACTGCCGCTGTAAGTGACCATGGCTTCCAGTTCGGTATTGCGTGGAAAGGCTTTACTGCGCGCCTGATAGACACCGCTGCGGCTGTCATCCGGGCTGAAGCTGCCTTGCTGCTGCGCGTCTAAGCGGCTGCTGATTTGATGAATGTCGCTGAATAAAAACGCGGTGTAATCCACCAGCAGCTGATTGCCATCAGCGGCAACGACCGGCAATCCGGCCAAGACAGAGCTGGCAAAAGCCTCGTTGATGCTCTGACGTTCGGCTGGATTCACAGAGTTGGCGCGGTAATAGGTATTGAGCTGTTTCAGCATCACCTTGTTGCCATAACGTTCAAACTGTACCAGCCGGGTGTCACCGAGCTGACCGCGGTCGAGACCAATGTCGTTGGAACCGAGACCACGCGGCAACGAGCTCTGGAAAATAAAGGGCTGATCGAGCTTGTCGACCAGCAGATAAACCTTGTCGGTTTTGACGTCATAAAAGAAATCAAAATAACCCTGTTGCTGTTGCATACCTTTGGTGAAAGCGGCAATGGCAGATTTTTTGCCGGCGGTTTGTGTTTGCTGCTGTGCCTGTGTGGGCGCGGCGGGTTGGGTGACTGCGGTATTAGCCAGCGCCACCACAGGGCAGAGGGCGGGCAGCAGCCACAGCAAATGGGGGAGTTTCAACAGCTTCATCAGGCGTCCTTGTAGTGTTAAGGCAAAGCGCGCGGGACAATGCGACGCTTAGGAATGCAGTTAACATACAAGCGCAGTTGCAGAAAAAACAACCGCTATTTGAAGGGCTTCGGCGAATGGTGGTTCAGCGGCGGTCAGTGGTGTTGGCGTTTGGGGGGCTATTTGCGAAAGCCCGTTTAGCGTGGCAAAGCCAACTTCGCCACCACTGCGTTCGCCCGTTCGCGCCTCCCGCGCTCACTTTTGATCGCTCACTCCGCGGCTGCCGATGCTGGCTTTGTTGGAGTTTTGGGGGAAATGGCGATGGGCAAATTACTGACATTTGGCAGATTTTCAAATATCCGCAACTGCAAAAAACCAGTTCATCGACAAAACTCAGCTCAGACTATCCACGTCATACCAGGCACCGTATTTATCACCCAGCCACAAATGCAGGCGAAACGAATAAGCATTCGCCAACATTAACAGCCCACCGACTAATGCCGGTTCACTCCAGATGCCGAGTAAACAAAACACAAAACCAAAGCTGTGCGAGATGATTTCGACCCGGCAGGCTGCGCTACGGTTGGGTCTGAAGCTGAAAAAATTCAGCGCGAACAGCCATTTCAGGCCGGTCGGTAATTGCTGCCAATGGCTGGATTTTTTATCCATATCAAAGTGCTCCTGAGTTAAGGTCTGAACATCAACTTCAAGCACTGCCGCCAGGCACTTTAATGTCTCAGTGCTGGGTTTATGGCCACTTTCTATGCGCTGAATAGTGCGGACATTGAGCCCGGACATTTGCGCCAATTGTTCTTGCGACAACAGACGGCTTAAACGCAATTGTTTCAAAATCATCGCATCACCTTTCAGACAGTGCAGCTGTACCTTAGCGTTTTAGCATACCTGACGGTGACGACGCATACCCGGCATTCACCTGACATTCGGCGGACTATGACCCGACAGTTGCCCGACATGGGCATTAGTTGAGGCCGTTTCGGCTTCAATGCAAGGATCGAAGTTAGCTTCGATTTGTACGGCGACGCTGCGCTTGCCGATACCTACAGTCTTGTATGACGAGTAGGGACGGTAAGCAACGCGTCACCGTACGTCTATACAAGGCCATTTGGCGGTATGTTATGGCTGGCGGTGGAAAGTGAACAGTCAGGCAAATCGCTGTGGACCCGCCGTGGTTATCTGAAATGTCCATGCGGCCGCCATATGATTTTCTCATAGAGAATAATCACATAGTGTTCAGTATCTTTCGCTTACAGCCTAAAAGCATAGCCGGGCATCTAGGTGTCATGCCGGAGCTGTCATCACTCAGCGCCGATCAACATGCCGCTGCAACAGCGCAAACTCCTGCCACTCTGAGCTGTCTTCACTGGCGTTTAGTTCGCCGTGGAAATAATCGGGTTGGAACAGGAAATCCTGGGTGGCTGTGTCTGGTTGTGAAGCGGTATCGAATGGGGTTTTGACTTTGTCTTGCTGCTGCATGGCTGATACTCCAACGGGAACTGCTAGGGGCTTATTAAGCTATAGCGGGTTTTCGCCGGTATGGAGATAAAAAAACGCCGGCACTGCCGGCGTGGGGAAAAGCTGGCGGCCCGGTTTTACACATTTGGCGATGCATATTGCAGGGCGTGCGGCCAGCGAGGCTTAAAGGGTGTCGTTACAGCCTATTCAAACAAATAGCGCGCATGAAAACGCAGATGTTCTTCGATAAAGCTGCTGATGAAATAATAGGAATGGTCGTAACCGTGCTGAAAACGGATATCGACTTTGGCGCCGCTATTTGCACCACTTTGCGCGGCCGCGTCGATTAGGGCTTCAGTACGTAGCTGTGCCGGATAAAACTGGTCCTGGTCACCCTGATCCACCAGCAGTGGCGGCACCATAGTCGCTTTTGCCAACAAAGCACTGGCGTCGTATTCCAGCCAATCCTGCACATTGTCACCCAAATATGCACTGAAGGCTTTGCGGCCCCATTCACATTGGCTTGGCTGGCAAATCGGCGAAAAGGCGGAGACCGAACGATAGGCCGCCGGCTGGCGCAGCGCCAGCACTAAAGCGCCATGACCACCCATTGAATGCCCGCTGATCGACTTCACCGGCGACAGCGGCAACACCGTAGGTAACACCGCCGGCAATTCGCGGCTGATGTAATCGTACATCCGGTAATGCGCGGTCCAGGGCGCTTCAGTGGCGTTGACATAAAAGCCAGCACCCTGACCCAAATCATAAGCCGGGTCATTAGCGACCAGTTCACCCCGCGGGCTGGTGTCCGGAATAATCAGTGCAATGCCAAGTTCGGCGGCAACGCGCTGCGCACCGGCTTTGACCGAGAAATTTTCGTCGGTGCAGGTGAGCCCGGATAGCCAATACAGCGCCGGCACTTTTTGGCTTTCAGCCTGTGGCGGCAAATACACCGACAACTGCATTTTACAGCTCAGTGTATTGGCGAAGTGTTCAAACTTCAGCTGGCGGCCGCCAAACAGACGGGATTCGGCCAGTTGCGTCAGTGACATACTTTAATCCTTGTCAAACACCCGGCACCTGGCTGTTGGAGCCTGGTGCCGGGTCAAAAAATCAAAAGTGAATGACGGTGCGGATGGATTTGCCTTCATGCATCAAATCAAAGGCTTCGTTGATCCGCTCCAGCGGCATGGTGTGCGTGATAAAAGTATCCAGCTCAAACTCGCCGTTTAAATAACGTTCGACATAGTCCGGCAGTTCAGTGCGGCCTTTAACACCACCAAATGCGGTACCGCGCCAGACCCGGCCTGTCACCAGCTGGAAGGGGCGGGTAGAAATTTCCGCACCGCTTGGCGCCACGCCGATAATCACCGACTCGCCCCAGCCTTTGTGGCAGCACTCTAGTGCCGAGCGCATCACATTGACGTTACCGATACATTCAAAAGAGAAATCGACGCCGCCGTCGGTCATCTCAACGATGACATCCTGAATCGGTTTGTCGAAGTTTTTCGGATTAACCACATCAGTCGCGCCCAATTTCAGCGCGATATCAAACTTGGATTCGTTGATATCAATGGCGATGATACGGCTGGCTTTGGCCATCACAGCGCCGATCACGGCCGACAACCCAATACCGCCCAAACCAAAAATCGCTACTGTGTCGCCTTCTTTCACTTTAGCAGTATTCATCACAGCACCCATGCCGGTGGTGACGCCACAACCAAGCAAACAAACTTTTTCCAAAGGTGCGGCTTTGTTGATTTTGGCTAAGGAAATTTCCGGCAGCACTGTGTGCTCAGCGAAAGTGGAGGTGCCCATATAGTGGAAAATCGGCTGGCCGTTTTTGGAAAAACGTGTGGTGCCGTCCGGCATCAAGCCCTGGCCCTGAGTGGCGCGAATGGCCTGACATAAATTGGTTTTGCCGGATAAACAGAATTTGCATTTGCCACATTCCGGCGTGTACAGCGGAATGACGTGGTCGCCAACAGCCACGCTGGTGACGCCCGGGCCAACCGCTTCAACAATACCGCCGCCTTCATGGCCGAGAATACAAGGGAATTTGCCTTCAGAATCAGCGCCCGACAGCGTGTAGGCGTCGGTATGGCAGACGCCGGTGGCGATGATCCGCACCAGCACTTCGCCTTGTTGTGGTGGCATTAAATCCACTTCTTCAATCGATAACGGCTGGTTTGGGCCCCAGGCGACGGCGGCGCGGGTTTTAAGCATTTGCATGGTTTTATTCCTTTAGGCAGTGGTGTCAGTGCAGGCTCAAGCAAAGCACAGCCTGGCCGCGATCACCACCGGCAGAGACAACAAGTTTCCTCATTGTAATTTTTTCTTAATCGAAGATAATCAGGCAAAAATGAAAATGAGTTTTGCATAAATGAAAGAATGGCAAGGTGTGTCTGAATTTGTGGCAGTGGCGGAACTCGGCAGTTTTTCTGCCGCCGCGCGTCAGCTTGGCATGTCGGTGGCGCAGGTCAGCCGCAATGTGCGTGAGCTGGAACAACGGCTGCAGGTGCTGTTATTGCAGCGCACTACACGACAAGTGCATCTGACCGAACCCGGCACTTTGTATTTGCAGCAGTGCCGGCCATTGTTGCATGGCCTGGCACAGGCCAATCAGCAATTGCTGGATTTACAGGGCCAACCGTCCGGCCTGATTAAACTGACAGCACCGGTATTTTATGGCGAAACGGTGATTGCGCCGCTGCTGCACGACTTTTTACTGAAATACCCGCGCCTGCAACTGGAACTGGATTTAACCAATGCCCAGCTTGATTTGGTCAAAGGTGGTTTTGACTGCGCCATCCGCCTGGGGCAACTCAGCGACTCGACTTTGCAGGCCCGTAAACTCGGCAGCCGACGCGCTTATCTGGCAGCAAGCCCGGCTTACCTGGCACAGCAGGGCATCCCGGCACAGCTCAGTGACCTTAGCCAGCATCGTTGTCTGGTCGGTTCGGTCGAATACTGGCGTTTTGAGCAACAAGGGCAAAAACTACAAATTCGCCCCACGCCTTACATCAAATGCAACAGCGGCGTGGCACTGACCGACGCCGCGCTGAAGGGCCTTGGCATCACCCAATTACCGGATTATTACCTGGTTCCGCATCTGCAACAGGGCACATTGGTCGAATTATTGCCAGAGCTGCAACCGAAAGACGACGGCATCTGGGCGTTGTATCCGCTTAACCAGCACTTACCGCAGAAAGTGCGGTTGTTGCTGGATTATTTGCAACAGCAACTGGGTTGATAGAAGGCGGGCGATTTGAATCTCTGTCATGGGCGAATTACGTTCGTTTAGTTTCAATGACAATAGTACGGCGGCGCTAGCGCTGGCCGATACCTACAAATCCTGATTAATCCGTAGGTACGTGCAAGCGTCAGCGCCGCCGTACACGGCGTACATGACGTTTAAAAAATGCCGCTTTTGGCATAAATCAGCAACTGGCGCCGCGCCTGTGCTGGCTTCCTTACGCCCGGCCGCGGGTCGCGGTGGCCGGGGAGATGCGGGCTGCTATCAGCGCCGGGTAACTGACGGCGAGCTGGCCAACCAATAACAGCGCGGCGCAGCCAACGAGCAGCAAGCCGGGCGTCAGCGGTGTCATGGCAAAAGTGCTGACCAGCCAGATATTGAGGCCAATAGCGCCACCAATCCCCAGCACCACACCGAGGCTGCTGATCAGCAGATTCTCCAGCATAAAAAACCGCATGATTTGCCACTGACTGGCGCCCAGTGCACGGCGCGTGCCGATTTGCCGGGTGCGGCGATTGATGCTGAACATGGCAAGGCCAACGATGCCAAAGCCGGTGATCAATGTCAGCACGATAATCACCGTCAACAGGATATTGTTGGTGGCCTGATGTTCACGGTAACTTTCAGCACGGGTTTCCGTCATGGTTTTTACATTGCGGATAATCCGCTGTTTATCACTGTCGGCCAGCATTTTTTCGATTTGCGGCATCAGCGCATCACGCCGGCCTGGTTCAGTGCGGATAAATAGCCGCGAACCTTTATTTTCCAGCTGGCTTGGTACCAGTGAGGCATGTTCTGTGTTATCCCAGCCATTCCACGGTGATTGCAGGCTTTTGACGATACCAGTGACTTGCATCGGGTCATGGTTATTGATGTAGACCGTCTGGCCCAGCGCTTTTTTCCAGTCGCCATCAAACAGCTTTTCGGCGAGCTTTTGTGTGATGATAATTTTTGGTGGCCATTTATTGCTGGAACGTTCGCGCCAGCTGATGTCGCTTTCGCTGAAGTTTTCGCCGGCGAGCAATTCAACACCCAGCGCAGCAATACCTTGGGTATCCACGAAATAAATCGCCGTACCGGTACCGTCGACATCATCGCCCGGTTTGGTTTGTAAGCCCATCGACCAGCCGCCGCCACTCAGTGGAATGGCATTGATTTGGGTGGCTGCGACGACGCCCGGCGTTTTGCGGATCTGGTCTAAATCGCGCGCCAGATTGCTTTGCAGCGGGTAGTTTTCGCCAAACACAGTGTTGCTTAAATAAAAAGTGTTTTGTTCATCCACGCCGCTGGCTCTGGCCATCTGGCGGTTACGTTCCTGCATCATAAAGATGGCGTTGACCATAATGGTTAAGGTCAGGGCGATTTGCAGCGCAATCAATAAAGCGCCGATTTTGTTGCGCATTAAGGCGCGCAGCATAGGTCCGAGTTCTAACATGGTCAGCTCCTTATTGCGCTTTCAGTTGTTGCGACGGCTGCACCTGGCAGGCGCGCCAGGTCGGGTACAGGCCGGCCAGAATGCTGGAACCAATCGCCAGCAAAATCGCCAGCAGCACCATATTCACATCCAGCACCGCCAGTTCGGCCATCCAGTCGCCATACATCGATTTCACCGCCTCTAAACCAAGCCAGGCCAGCGCAAGACCGAGTAAACCACCGGCGAGGCCAATACAGCCGGATTCCACCAGATGCTGCAGGAATAAGTCGCGCCGGCTTGCCCCTAAGGCCTGACGCACGCCGATTTCACTGGCTTTGCCAAGGAATTTGGCCAACAGCAGCCCGACGGTATTGAGCAGGCAGACGGTTAAAAACATCAGTGCCATCGCCATCATCATGCTGGCATCTTCCGACACGACTTCGCGTTGTTCCAGCCAGGTCATCACGTCGCTTAACTTGTTGTTACGGGTACGGGCGAAGCGGCCGAATTTGTGTTGTTCGTCGGCATAGGCGTCGATGTAACTTTGGTACTGCTCTACCTCAGCTTTAGTCGGCAGTTCCACCCACAGCTGGGTCCAGATACATTCCGAATCGAGGTAAGCCTTAAAGCCGGATTCGGTTGGTTTCCAGCAATTGTTATTGCCGGACTGGCCGAGAATTTGTTCGGTCATCAGGCTAAAGGGCACAAAAAACTCTTCACTCTCCTGAAAAGCGCCGGTGGAGATGTCATAAAAGCGTGGTTGTGGCTGCCAGCGTTTGATCACGCCGCTGATGCGGAAATCTTTGCCAGCCAGGCGCAGCGTTTGCCCGGTGGAATCTTTGCCGCCAAATAAGCGGTCATTGATTTCCGAAGTGATCACCACAACAAATTCTTTATTTAAATCAGCTTGTTCATCCCAGCCACTGCCGTATAAAAACGGTACATCAAACATCGGGAAAAAGTCGGCGCTGTTGGCGCGGCCTTGCGCCATAAAAGGCAGCGCTTCTTTGTCAGCCGGTTCAATCACGCCGGCCGCACCGGTGGCGATGCTCTGCCGTGGCGCTTTTTTCGCTTGCCACAGTGTTGTTGCGTCACGGAAAGTTAATTGATCCGGCGGGTCGCCATTATCAAAATACGGATTGTTTGGGTCCCAGCTGTCAAGCTGGACATAAAACAGCTGGTCGCTTTTTTGCGGAATAGGGTTGGCCGACATCAGGTAATTCACCGTGATGGTGGTCATGGCCGCGCCGATGCCAAGCGCAATGGCGAGCACCATCAGCAGGCTCATGCCCCAGGTGCGTTTTGAGCTGAGCCAGGCCAGCTTCAGGTAATAACTGAACATATTGCCTCCTCAGACCGCTGCCAGATTATGAATATTGTGGTGATGGCCTTGCATCAGCTCCTGCGCCTGACCGTCTTTGATAAAAATCTGCCGTTTGGCGCGCGCCGCTAAGCCGTTGTCGTGCGTGACCATTAAAATCGTGGTGCCATTGGCGTTGATGTCTTCGAGCAGGCTCATTACCGACTGCGCCATGCTGGAAT
>CAMLNG010000119.1 GCA_946481195.1 uncultured Chromatiaceae bacterium | reverse complement strand
GCCGCGGCCGTTTTGCCTTAGCTATCGGCAGTCTGGTTTTTTTGGGCGCCATATCGAATTTTTATCTGTTGCCGCATCCGATGTGGCTGATGATCCTGAGTCTTATCGCTATCCCACTGGTCACATTGTTGAGCTGGTGGGCGCTAAAACAACGTTTCGCACAATCTGTGTTGCCCCCTGAAGGAGAACAATAATGGCGGATATTCGTTTACTGGGTATTTGTGGCAGCCTGCGCCAGGCGTCGCATAACATGACTTTATTAAAAACTGCCAGCCAGCTGCTGCCGGCTGGAGTCACTCTGCAAATCGCGGATTTAACCGAAGTGCCGTTTTTTAATGCGGACCTTGCGACCAAGCCACCTGCCGTGGTTGCCTTATTGACTGCGATGGCACAAGCCGATGGGTTTGTCTTTGCCTGCCCAGAATACAACTACTCAATTGCGCCTGCGCTTAAAAACGCGCTGGACTGGGCCTCGCGTGAACCAGACAACCGCCTGCTGGCAGGTAAAGCCGCAGCCATCATGGGCGCAGGCGGTGGTATGGGCACTTCGCGTGCGCAGTATCATCTGCGTCAGGTCGGTGTGTATCTGGACCTGCATTTTGTGAATAAGCCGGAAGTGTTCGTCAACGCGTTCAGCGGCGTTTTTGCCGCCGATGGGGCACTGCAGGATGACAGAATCCGCTCCACCATTCAGGCACAGCTGGTTGCTTTACAGGCACTGGTTTTAAGATGCAAAAAATGATTCGTACCAGTCGATTTAGGCAGTCCTTTATCGCACTGGCATTATCTGTCGCTGCGATGCAGGCTTCTGCAGTGCCGGAAATTACTCTGGCAGCGCGTTATCCGACCGAAATACAAGCCTTTTGGCAGCAACAGGTGAAAACCGGCAGCATGAAATCGCCGGATGGAACTCAGCTGGCCTACGCCTACGTGATACCTCCGCAGGCCAGGTATGCGCTGTTATTAGTGCAAGGCCGAACCGAAGCTTATCTGAAATATCAGGAGCTTTATTTTGACTTGGCCGCGCAAGGTGTGGCGGTGTTTAGTCTGGACCATCGAGGTCAGGGTATGTCACCCCGTGAGCTTGACGACCTGCATAAAGGCCATATCACGGATTTTGCGCTTTATAGTCAGGACCAACGGCAATTTATTAGTGAAGTGGTGAAAGCGAAAACGCAATTACCGCTGAACCTGCTGGCGCATTCGATGGGTGGTGCTGTGGCTGTGCAGCTACTGGCGCAGCAGCCAGAGTTGTTTCAGCGTGCCGTGCTGACGTCGCCGATGATTGCGCCAAATGCCACAGTGGCCTTTTCTGAGCAGGATGGTTGTTATCTTGCTTCAGCATTTACCTGGACTTGTCCGGACTGTTATGCCGGGTTTGTGTCGCAGCCTTATCCACTTGATCAGACTTTTGCTGACAATATTCTGACCAGTTCAACGGCGCGTTATCAGCTGTTTCGTGATTTGTACAAACAGCAGCCACAATTACAGCTGGGTGGGCCTACCTGGTCCTGGTTGTCGCAGGCATGTGCTGTGGCTGAGCAAATGCCGCAGTTGGCGAGACAGATAAAAACACCGGTGCTGATGTTGCAATCCGGTGCTGAACAGGCCGTCAGCAACAAAGCGCAGCAACAGTTTTGTCAGGATCTTGGCCCACTTTGTACTGGTGGCCAGGTTGAGACATTTGCCGGTGCCAAACATGAATTGTTGTTTGAGGCTGATACGCATCGTGATCTAGCGCTTGAGAAAATCATGAGTTTTTTGGCCCAGGCCAAATAGCACAGGCAGTATGCAAGTTTTTGCTATGCGGCGAGAATGGTAAAATCCAGATAAAAAAAGAGCCAGCAATCGCTGGCTCTTTTCTTTTCCGGACAGGTTATTCCACCGCAGGAGGCTTCGTCATTGGTGCAACTGCAGACTGGCGGGCCGAGGCAGAGCCAGCAGTCCCTTCGACAGTTGCTTTGACCTCATATTGTACGCCTTGTGGCACCAGCGCCGGGCTGTCGTCAACCACAGCTACAGGTTTTGTCATAGTCGCAACCACCATATTGCCGTAACGGTTGGCTTTTACGGCCGGAGCTGGCGCTGCGACTGGTGCTTCTGGCTCCGCGGCGATAACGGCTGGTTCCACAGCGGCAGTGACAGGCTCTGGCTGCGCTACAGTCTCAACTGGTGCAGCTACTTCTGCAGCCGGCGCCACTGCTGTTGTTGCAGGCGCTTCAACTGGGGTAACTTCGGCAACTGGTGCTACAGTTTCTGTTGCAACAGTTTCGGTGACCGGTTCAGTCGCAACTGTGCTCGTAGCGCTCGCTTCTGCAGCATCTACAACTTTCGGCTCACGCTGACGTTGGCGGCGTGGTTTTGCCGGAGCAGCTTCGGCGACTGGCGCTTCAGCAGCAGCGTTTTCCGCAACGGCAGCAACTACAACGTCAGCGGTGTCAGCAGCAGTATTTTCCAGAGCTGGTGCCGCAGTTTCGGCAGCAATAGGTAAATCTAATTGCTGTTCGGTACTGACTACATCCTCTTCCGGATAACGGGCATCAACAGCATCATCGGTTTCACCTTGAAGTTGTTCCTTTTTGCGTTTTTGACCTGCGGCACGTAAGTGGCGCGGTGAGCGGCGGCTACGGCTGCGGTTTTCGCTGTTTGCGGCATCTGTATTTTCAGCCTGGCTGTCGCCTGCTTCAACGTCGATGTCGGCGGTCACTGACTCTGCTACCGGCGCAGGCTTCAATTCTGCTACTGGCTGTTCAACCGGAGCTACAACCACGGCCACAGGCTCTGCAATGACCTGTAACTGCTCATCTGTAACCTGCTCTGCCTGTTGCTGTTTATCCAGACGTACAGACTTACGCATATTACGGCGCTGACGGCGCTCGGCTACTTTGCTGGATGACGGAACTTCATCATCTGCATCAACCACCGGAGCCGAACGTGGTGCTTTTTCGGCCTGAGGTTTTTTGTCCAGGCGTTCAGTACGCTCGCTGCGCTCTGGGCGCTCGGCACGTTCTGGGCGTTCAGCACGTTCTGTTCGTTCCGCTTTCTGTTCCGGACGGGCGTTGCGTGGTTTGTCATTACGATCCTGGCGTGGCTGACGGCCTTCGTTACGGCTGTCATCCTGCTCAGAGCGGCGCTTTTGACCGTCACGGTTGTCCTGACGGTTATCAGTGCGGCCATCACGATTATCGCGGCCACCACGACGGTTGCGGCTGTCGCGGTTATTTTGGCGGCGCTGTGGTGCTTCCGTTTTAACTTCTGGTTCAGGCGTTGCGGTGCCAAACAGCGATTTAAAGAAAGCGCCCACTTTTGCCAGCAAACCTGGTTCGGCAGCGACAGCAGCAACAGGTGCAGCTTCTGCTTTTACAGTCTGGGTTGCAACCGGCGTTGGCGTATCAGCCATTGAAATAGCGGCAATTGCCGGTTTTTCTTTTACCGCATCAGATACCGGATGGTACAGCGTATTGGTCACTGCAGGTGCTTTGACCAGGTTGTAGCTGGACTCTTCTATTTCTTCGTCAATACGAATACGCGTCACTTCATAATGTGGCGTTTCATAATGTTCATTTGGAATAATGAAGATACGAATACCATGACGCGCCTCAATCCGGCGGATCGATTCGCGCTTTTCGTTCATCAGATAAGTGGCGACTGAAACCGGTACCTGCGCATGAATTTGGCTGGTGTTGTCTTTAATCGCTTCTTCTTCGATTAAACGCAAAATAGATAACGCAGATGATTCAGTGCTGCGGATAGTGCCACGGCCGTGACAACGCGGGCACACATGTGTTGCCGATTCGCCTAAAGACGGACGCAGGCGCTGACGCGACATTTCCAGCAGACCAAAACGGGAGATCCGACCGATTTGCACGCGGGCGCGGTCTTGTTTTACCGCTTCTTTTAAGCGGTTTTCTACTTCACGCTGATGCCGCACCGGCGTCATATCGATGAAGTCGATGACAATCAGGCCACCTAAGTCACGCAGGCGTAACTGACGGGCGATTTCATCAGCCGCTTCTAAGTTAGTGTTGAATGCAGTTTCTTCGATATCACCGCCTTTGGTCGCTTTTGACGAGTTGATATCAATAGCAGTTAAGGCTTCGGTTGAATCGATTACGATAGAGCCACCGCTTGGCAGACGCACTTCACGACGGAACGCAGATTCAATCTGAGTTTCGATTTGATAATGCATAAACAGTGGGGTTTCGCCCTGATACATTTTGACGCGGTGGGCGAAGTCTGGCCGGAACTGCTGGATATACAGCTTGGCTTCTTCAAAGATACGTGGGTTGTCGATCAGAATTTCACCAACATCCCGGCGCAGGTAGTCGCGAATAGCGCGGAATACCACGTTACTTTCCTGATGGATCAGGAATGGTGCAGGGCGGTTTTGTGCTTCTGTAGTGATGGCTGACCAGTGTTTCATCAGCGCTTTTAAGTCGTAGTCCAGCTCTTCGTATGATTTGCCAACACCTGCAGTGCGGACAATTAAGCCCATGCCATCCGGCATTTCGAGCTGACCTAATGAGTCTTTTAATTCCTGCCGTTCATCACCCTCAATGCGGCGGGAAATGCCACCAGCACGTGGGTTGTTTGGCATCAACACCAGATAGGAACCGGCCAGACTGATAAAAGTCGTGAGCGCAGCGCCTTTTTGGCCGCGTTCTTCTTTATCAATTTGAATGATGACTTCCTGACCTTCGCGCACCACTTCTTTAATATTTGGGTGACCATCGAAGGAATAACCTGAAGGGAAATATTCGCGGGAAATTTCTTTTAACGGCAGAAAACCGTGCCGCTCAGCGCCGTAATCGACGAAAGCCGCTTCCAGGCTGGGTTCAACCCGGGTGATTTTGCCTTTGTAAATATTGGCTTTTTTCTGTTCGTGACCTGGGCTTTCAATATCCAGATCGTATAATTTCTGGCCGTCAACCAGCGCAACGCGGATTTCTTCTTCCTGCGTCGCATTAATGAGCATTCTTTTCATTGTGTCTGACTCTTGCATTCAGCCACAACGACAGCGCGCACAATCTATGCGTGTCAGATAACGTCAAACATATAAAAATGCAGTCTCCCGACTGGAATGCTTGAAAATCGATTTAATTATCAATTGTTTTTAAAACAGAACACCAACCGGGTTGTCAGGCCGCTCTGGCATTCATTGAGAATCTGCACACATCGCGTCAGCGTTGCGTTATAGCTTTACTTTTTTGTGTGTTGCTCAGTTAACTGGCAGCTGTGTCGTGCTTCGAACAGTAATAAATTACGCACATTACTGGTTGCACATAGCATTATTCGTTGGCGGGGAAGATAAAATCGTTGGTTTTCACCACGGATTCGGTATGATCTGCGTCCCGACCGGTGCCTCACAGCTTCTCTTACGTCTTTCTGAGCGCCCTAATGGCCATTTTGGCTCAATTAGCGGGTCGATTATCCCATTAATTAAGTTGCATTAGCAACCTAAATGTAGCAGCAAATACGCATGACAGATGAAAGAAAAACCCCGGTGCAATTTATTGATGTAGATGCAGAATTCGCCGGTCAACGCATCGACAATTTTTTGCTGGCGCGCCTCAAAGGCGTGCCAAAAAGTGTCATCTACCGCGTGCTGCGCAAAGGTGAAGTGCGGGTTAATAAAGGCCGGATTAAACCCGAGTATAAGTTGCAGGCTGGCGACCAGGTCCGGGTACCACCCATGGTGGTGGCGGCGGAGGCCGATCCGGTATCCGTTAAGTTGACCGCAGTCAAAACGCTCGAATCTCACATTTTGTATGAAGACAACGAACTGATTGTGTTGAACAAACCAACAGGTATGGCAGTTCATGGCGGCAGTGGTTTGCAGTTTGGTGCCATCGAAGCATTACGCGCGCTGCGACCGCAGGCAAAGTTTTTGGAACTGGTGCATCGGTTGGACCGCGATACCTCAGGTTGCCTGTTAATCGCGAAAAAACGTTCCATTCTGACCGCGTTACATGAGCAACTGCGCTTAAAGGTTGTCGAGAAAAAATACTGGGCTCTGGTTGCAGGGCAGTGGGACGGCAAAATTAAAAAGGTCACTGAGCCGCTGAAAAAGAACATTTTACAAAGCGGTGAGCGGATTGTGCGTGTCGATGAGCGTGACGGCAAACCGTCGGAAACCCGCTTTAAGGTGTTACAACGCTTTGAAGAAGGCACCTTGTTAGAAGCATTTCCGGTGACAGGGCGGACGCACCAAATCCGCGTTCATACTGCTTGTAACGGTCATCCTATCGCCTGCGATGACAAATACGGTGACAATGAATTTACCGGCCAGATGAATGGACTCGGTCTGAACCGCTTGTTCCTGCATGCCAAACTTATCAGTTTTGAGCATCCGGTGTCGGGTCAGCGCCTGACGTTTGAAGCGCCGCTGGATAAAGCCCTGAGTTTGATTCTGACCAAGCTGGTCAAAAAGAAATAGACAGGTTGTCGTATGCAAGATGTAAAAGTGGTGATTTTCGATTGGGACGGCACTGTGATGGATTCCATCGGCAAGATTGTGAATTCAGTGCGGATTGCTGCAGAGCGGCTGGCGTTACCTGTCCCGTCCGAGTTTGAGGCAAAACAGATTATTGGATTATCGCTGGACCCGGCGTTTAAAACGCTGTTTCCGGCAAGCTCGGTCGAAGAGCGTGAACTGTTGTCTGAACACTACAAAGATGTATACAGCAACGTGGACAGGACTCCGACACCTCTGTTTGAAGGAGCCGAGCATGTGTTCAGTTCATTGCGTCAGCGCGGTTATCAGTTAGCTGTAGCAACAGGCAAAGCCCGCCGTGGTCTGGACCGGATGTTTGCGGAAACGAAGACTGGTCATCATTTTGTTACCAGCCGCTGTTCTGATGAAGCGCAAAGTAAACCGCATCCGCAGATGCTGGAACATATTTTGGCAGAGTTGAAATTGACACCGCAACAGGCGGTTATGATAGGTGACTCCCGCTACGATCTGATGATGGCACATAGTATTGGTATGCACCGGATTGGTGTTACCCATGGCGTACATGGTCATATTGAGTTTGCACCATTTGCACCGCATGCGGTAATCGACAATCTGCCGGCGTTATTGGATATTTTGCCTTGAGGTAAGCGGGGGTAAACCCCGCTGCCGGTTATGCGCCTTGCAATAACAAATCTACACCTGCCCGTTTTAACATGGCGTGCAATTTAATCAATGGCAAACCAATCAGACTATTGGGGTCGTCGCCTTCTAAACGCTCGAACAAAGTAATTCCCAATCCTTCAGATTTAAAGCTACCGGCACAATTCAGTGGTTGTTCGCGTTGGATATAAGTGTGGATTTCAGCATCAGTGAGTTCGCGAAAATGTACACTAAAACGGTCAAGGATTGTTTCGGTGTGATGGGTGCTGGTGTCGGTGACTGACAATCCGGTTAAGAACTGAACTTGTTGGCCACTAAAGCTGCGCAACTGCGCGAAAGCACGTTCCACTGTATGGGGTTTACCAAGGATCTGACCGTTAAATACCGCGACCTGATCAGAACCAATCACCAATGCGTTTTCACCACCCGATGCAATCTGTATCGCGACTGCCTGAGCTTTTGCGGCAGACAAACGCAATACCAGCTGCTCAGCGGTTTCACCGGTGAGAGGGGTTTCGTCGACTTCAGGCTTTGCAGTCTGAAATTGCGTCGTGAGTTTTTCTAATAAAGAGCGGCGATAAACCGAAGTTGAAGCCAACCATAATGATTTGGACATATTCTGCCTTTTATATAATTTGCGTCGTCAAATGATATGCTGCGCACTATAATATTTTTCTTTGATTTTCGCGTCAGAAAAGTTAACAAAAGTCTGATCAACCCTTTGACAGCAAGGGGATCGATCTATATGATGCGCGCCTTATGCAAAAAGTAAAAATACCAATTACCATCGATCCCGCCCGTGCCGCGCAAAAGCGCAGCAGTTTTGACGGGGTTCTGCCGCTGCAAAATCTGACGCGTTTGTCAGAGCAGCTGATTAAGACAGATGGTGATGTGGCTGTCGTTATTCATTGCGGCAATGACGAGCAAGGACTGGTCTATATAGAGGGTGAAGCCCACTGTACAGTACAGGTCCGCTGTGAACGTTGTGGCGATGACATGACAATGCACATTGACAGCAGTTTTGCATATACCCCAATAAAAGGGGATGATTCGGCTCAAGAAGAGATTCCACAACGCTACGACGTGGTCGAAACTGACGAACACGGCGAAGTGAACCTGCGGCAATTGGTTGAGGACGAATTAATTCTGGCTTTGCCGTTGTTTCCGATGCACGATGAAGGTCAATGTGACTCCAACAAAGTGCAGATGAGCTGGGGCGAAATAGAGCCGGAACCAGAGAAACCGAATCCATTTGCAATTCTGCAAGAATTGAAGAAAAAGTGATTTTTTAGGAGAAAGACCATGGCTGTACAACAGAACAAAAAATCTCGCGCCCGCCGCGACATGCGTCGTTCACACGACGCGCTGACTGGCCCAACGCTGTCAGTTGACGCAACTACTGGTGAAACGCATCGTCGTCACCACATTACTGCTGACGGTTTCTACAAAGGCCGCAAAGTAAAATAAGTCCCGGTGCACCAAGTGCAACCAACCAGACTTAAAATTGCGTTAGATATGATGGGGGGCGATCATGGCCCCCTATCTACTATTCCTGCAGCCATCGACGCTGTAGCTGAAAATTCCCTGCTTGATCTTATTCTCGTTGGTGACGCGGTAGCTATCCGACAGGCGTTAACCGACGCTGGTTACTCTGAACACCCTCAATTAAAAATTCAACATGCCAGCCAGCAAGTGCTGATGACTGACAAACCATCTGTTGCGCTTCGCACTAAACGTGACTCTTCGATGCGGGTGGCACTTGATTTGGTCGATCAGCAAAAAGTTCAGGCATGTGTCAGCGCAGGCAATACCGGCGCTTTGATCGCAATGGCGCACTATGTACTGAAAATGCTGAATGGCATAGAGCGGCCAGCATTGATAAGTGCATTACCGACGACTATTGGTACGCCGGTATTTATGCTGGACCCCGGCGCAACCGTCAATTGTGATTCCGACACACTGTTTCAATTTGCTGTCATGGGCGCTGTGATGGCAGAAGAAGTGGAATCTATCCATCAGCCGAAAGTAGCTTTGCTCAACATGGGCGAAGAGGAAATCAAAGGCTCTGATCAAATCAAACGCACTTCGTTGTTGTTATCAGAATGT
>CAMLNG010000118.1 GCA_946481195.1 uncultured Chromatiaceae bacterium | reverse complement strand
GCGATGCGGTACGGATGTTCAAAAAGCTCAATGAAGATGCCGAATATCAGGACTCCCTGATGGTGGTCGACCGGACCGGCCGTTATGTCGGCCAGTTACACGGTACCCGCTTATTAGGCGCGCCTTCGCATTTACCGGTTGTGGAATTCATTGACGAAGATGCGCCTGTGGTTGAAGGTGAAATGGATTTGGACACCGGTTCCGACATCGTCGCCCGCTCTGGTTATAGTGCTTTGGCAGTGGTCGATGAAGAGAGTAAGTTACTGGGGCGGATCTCCATTGGTGAAGCACTGGAAAACGTGCGCAGAAGCCTCGAAGGCCAGTTTATGCACACCGCTGGTCTGGATGAAAACGAAGACTTGTTCGCACCGGTGATAGCCAGTGCCAAAAGCCGCGCGGTCTGGCTTGGCATCAACCTGCTGACAGCTTTTCTGGCGGCCTGGACTATAGGTTTGTTTGAGGCCACGCTGCAGCAGCAGGTCGCACTTGCCGTGTTGATGCCGATCGTTGCCAGTATGGGCGGTATCGCCGGCAGTCAGACGCTGACACTGATAATCCGTGGTCTGGCACTTGGCCAAATCACACCACAAACCTATTGGACGCTGATGCGCAAAGAGCTTGGCGTTGGCCTGATCAACGGCATTTTGTGGGCAGTCGTGATTTGTGGTGTCACTTATTTGTGGTTTGGCGACTGGATCATCGGCACCGTCATTGCGCTGGCTATCGTGATTAATATTCTGGTGGCGGCCTTTTCCGGTGTGTTAATTCCGGTCTGGCTGGAAAAAGCCCGGATAGATCCGGCACTGTCCGGCTCTGTGATCCTGACCACAGTCACCGATGTGATTGGCTTTTTTGTATTCCTGGGCCTTGGTTCTTTGTTGTTGTTGCCATAGATCAGCAAAAAGGCTGGCAACTTTCCCGCTTTTAAAAAAATCCGTCTAGAATCAGGCCATTCCTGAAAGAATTTGCGAGCTTCGGAGTCCGCATGAAAATTGCTGTGTTATCCCGTAATGCTGAGTTGTACTCCACCCGCCGTCTGGTCGACACTGCCATCGGGCGTGGCCATCAGGTAGAAGTGATAGACCCAACCTTGTGTTACATGAACATTAACCACAATGCGTTATCCATTCATTATCGCGGTGCCGCGCTGGAAGGCTTTGATGCCGTGATCCCACGCATTGGTGCTTCCATTACTTTTTATGGCAATGCCGTGCTGCGTCAATTTGAAATGATGGGCGTATATTGCCTCAATACCGCGGATGCTATCAGCCGCGCCCGCGACAAACTCAATTCAATGCAGCTGATGGCCCGCGACGGTATAGGCCTGCCGGTGACTGGTTTTGCCGATAAGCCAGGAGATATTCCTGATCTGATTGAAATGGTTGGCGGAGCCCCTCTGGTGATTAAACTGCTGGAAGGCACCCAGGGCATCGGTGTGGTGCTCGCCGAGACCCGCACCGCCGCCGAAAGTGTCATTGAAGCTTTTATGGGCCTTAACGCCAATATTCTGGTGCAGCAATATATCAGCGAAGCGAAAGGCGCCGACATCCGCTGTTTTGTCGTCGGCAATAAAGTGGTCGCCGCGATGAAACGCCAGGCCAAAGCCGGCGAATTTCGCTCTAACCTGCACCGTGGCGGCACAGCAACTGCCGTGAAACTCAGCGCTGCCGAGCGCAAAACCGCATTACAGGCCGCTAAATGTATGGGGCTGGCGGTGGCCGGCGTCGATATTCTGCAATCCAGCGAAGGCCCGGTGGTGATGGAAGTCAACAGCTCACCGGGGCTTGAAGGCATCGAAGCCGCCACCAGTGTTGACGTGGCCGGTGCTATTCTGGATTATCTGGAACAACAATGGTTAAAACTGCAGGACCGCTGATGCCAGAGCCAACCGACTTTTCCATCAACACAGAGCATACTAATGCTGTCGTACCAGCTGGTCACAGCACAGAAGCGTCGGTAAACCTGAAACCACAGGTCCCATTGCAAGCTGATTTTGTGCTTGGCAACAGCCAGATAGCACCTGGTAGCCGGATGGTTGTGGACATTCCGTTTGGCAAACTTTATACCCATACCGAGCTGAATATCGGCGCGCATGTGATCCATGGTAAAAGACCAGGGCCAGTATTGCTCATTACCGCTGCGCTGCATGGCGACGAAATCAATGGTGTGGAGATTTGCCGGCGCCTGTTACGGCTGCCGCGGCTAAATAATCTCAAAGGTACGCTGGTGGTAGTCCCCATCGTCAATACCTATGGCTTTGTGCAGCAAAGCCGGTATTTGCCGGACCGGCGCGACCTGAACCGCAGTTTCCCAGGCAGTGAAAAAGGCTCGTTAGGCAGCCGGATGGCCTGGCAGTTTACTGACCGGATCTTAAAAAAATGTACCCATGTCATCGACCTGCACACCGGCGCTATTCACCGCAGCAACTATCCGCAGGTCCGCGCTACGTCAAAAGACAAAGTGTCGCTGAAGATGGCAGAAAGTTTTAATGCGCCGATCATTATCAAAGCCGCCAGCCGGGACGGCACTATGCGCGGTACTGCTAACGGTCTGGGCATTCCGATTATTTTATATGAAGCCGGCGAGGCACTGCGCTTTGACGAACAGGCCATCAATATTGGTGTGCGCGGTATCGTCAATGTGATGCACAGCCTCGGCATGCTCAGGACTTTAAAACGCCAACAAAAAACCGGTTCATTATTTTCGAAGAAAAGTAGCTGGATCCGCGCCGAACATGACGGTATCGCCCGCTATTATCAGCGTTTGGGGCAAATTGTTAACGCCGGTGACGTACTGGCACACATCTATTCGCCTTATTCAGATTTTGAAGTCGCAGTGCTGGCACCTTTCAGCGGTATTATTATCGGCCGCAATAACTTACCGCTGGTCAATGAAGGGGAAGCTTTATTCCATATCGCTGAAGTGAGTGAACTGGCTGAAGCCGAGAAAACGCTAGACGCCATCAGTGATGAAGTAGATAACGCGATGCCGGCGGCTCTGGGTAACGATTACAGCGTGGTCTAAAGCGCTGTTACTTGGCGATGACCACATCGTATGCTGCCAGACCTGGCACTCTTTGCTGCAATTCAGTTTCAATCTGGTCGATTTCAACCAGCCGGTTGCAGAATAACAGTGATTTGGCTTCCAGCTCTTCTGCTTTGGCATCAAGCCCCAGGTTGATTTTATCAACCAGTTGCTCCAAAGGTTGCCAATCGCGGCTGTCGTTCAGTTCAAAGTTATCGTCGGTTTGTTGCAGCGCGTCCCGTAACGCCTGCCAGACCGCGCCCACGGTATTTTTTGCCAGGATATTTAAATTGTTTTTCAGCTCACCGTGCAAAAAAGCATCCATTTCGTTCAGGCTCTGTGGTGCCAGATAAAAATGCTCGCCGCTGCGGACAAAACGCGACATGATCTGATAAGTCGTCTCGCGAACCAGTACCTGCCACTCTTCCTGCTGCGCTTTACTGCCGACACCAACCAGCATACTTTCAATTGCCTGTAAGCCGAGTTCCATACTGTCAACTGCAATACCCACCACTTGAGGCACAAACTTGCGCAGGCTATGACTGTACTTTTGTAATAGCTGAATATCGTCGGGCGACAGTGTTTGCAGTTCGCCCTGAATAAACAGTTGCTTGTCATCATTAATTTGATATTGGGTGCGGTAGTTGGTCTGAATGCGGATCTGATCAGGCGCTATTAAAATGCCATGCCGAAAGGCCATCTTACACTCGCTGGCCATAGCAAATGCCGGTAAACAACAGATGGTAATAATCGCAGCTAGTTTCATGGATCAGTCCTAAGCGACATCGATGGACATTCTATCAGCTGGCTGTGGGGAATACTGTGGCTAAAGTCGCAGATCTGAGGCGATTGGTCGGCTTTTTCAGCTGACCCATGGGTCGACCGCCAGCCGGTTGTCCTGCAATAAAATCTTGCTCGGGCCATGCTCACGTTTAACCGGTAACACTTCTGCCCCAAGACGAAACTCAACACCGGCATACATTTCCTGTTTCACCAGCACCAGCGCTTCGGCCATTTTACTCAACCGGTCGACTTCCAATAGTTTCACGTCTTCAATCAGCGCCAGGGCTATGGCCTTTTGTGCTTCGAAATCATCGACCAGATATTTCATCTGTTCGAGCACAGCTGCAGATCGCTCCTGCTGTTTCATCTGTTCCAGCGACTGGCGGATCTGTTCCATTTCCTGCTTCACCATGGCGATATTTTGTTTCAGCGCCTGCTGTTTTTCCAGCACCGGGTCAATCCGCCGGTTCAGGTTGATTTGCAGCGAACTCTCTGACAATGACCCTAACACACCGGCTTTGAGGCCAAAATCAAGATAAAAACGGCCACCAACAATCTTACCGTTCAGCTTATCCTCGGCGCCGGCAATGACACTGCGTGCCGTCACATCACAATGGTTAATTTGTTTCACGGCGATAAAATCGCCCTGGCATTCAATGCGGGCATACTGCGCCAGAGCGCAACGAATGCTACCCGCAGCCCGCACCACTGTACTGTAACTTTCAACCTGCGGTTCCTGCGCCGAAAACTGGTGACCAATGATGGCTCCGCCAATCTGGATATCGCCGCCGGACTCGATCAAAGCGCCCTCTGCGACACCTTTGATAAAAACGTTACCGCCGGCAATCACTTTCATGCTTTCTGTGACGTCGCCATTGACTATCACTGCGCCTTTAAACTGGACATGGCCAGTGCTCAGATCGACTTTTTTAACCGCGTAGACTTCGTCCACCGCAGCCCCGGCTTCCATGACTCGCGGCATGCCGTCTCTGCTGGCTATTAGCAAATCCGCATCAGCCGGACTAATTTCGGTACCTTCGCCCGGCTTCCATTCAACCTGTTGGCCAGGCGGTGCTAAAGTGATATCACCCCGTACTGAAACACCATCAACACCTTTGGTCGGTGGAAACCGGCGCATCACCGGGTCTCCACTTTGCACTGATGGGATCACACCAAAATCACGTAAATCAGCTTTAGACTCGCTGACTTGTAAAGGCCGGTTCGGCCGCACATTGAGACCTTCAACCAGAGCTTCAAAGCGGGCATTTTGACCGGGCTGCATCACTCGGCCGATAGCAATGACCTGCGACGTTTTGCTGCCGGGCTCAGCCCGGCTGGCGGTACCGACCAACTGCACTATTGCGTCTTTTTGGAAACCAAAGCTGACGCCCTGCTCCTGAGCTTTTTTCACCAGCTCATTGGCAGATACCGGTGCCCCGCCCCAGGCTGCAATAATTTCGGCCACAGCCGTCATACCGTCTGCTGCGGTTTGGATAGACACCACAGCGTCGCGCCGCTCAGCAATTTTGCGGCGGATCACCACGCCTTCCTGCAGTTTGTTTAATTTGATGTCGTTTTGCAGCGCCTGATAGTCAGCAAGCAGCTGATTGATTTGTTCTGTGAGGATAAAACAACGGCCGTACCCCGCGTCATGCAAAGCGTCACGTACGGCCTGAGTGGTCAATTCATTCAATCCGACAGCGACTTTGACTTCTATGAAATCTTCATCTTTGCCGAACTGCATAACAACTTTATTCACGACAACATCACTTCGGGCAAACGAACATGACGTTACTGAAACAAAATTCTGGTCTGAAAGCAAGCGAATGTACTGTCAGCCTTCAGAAAAGCTGTTTTAAATATAGTTTTCCTGGTGGACCCGGATAAATAAATCAGTGCCGATTTTACTGTAATCGATTTTATATTCTTTATTGTTTAAGGCCTGCACAAACAATAATGTTTTAGATTCGCCAAACACATCAGAGCTGCCGATATCAACCAGTTCCATATAACGTTCTTTAGCTTCAACCCGGTTTGCCGGCACAGGTTCATCAAACTTTTTCACACCGGTACGCGACACCAGAACAACCGGGTCGTTATCACCATTTATAATGACTAAATCGAGTTTCTTCTGCTTGTGAATAATTGTATTGCGGCCGCTGACCAGAAACGGTCTTTCGTATGTACTCATTTGTCAATTCACCAAATCTGCTGGGGGACTTTTTTTGCATTATGAACCAGCGGTTTCAGTGTGTCTAGCCGTTGTTTTCTTGGGTAAAATTCAAGCGTTGCCGGTTGATATACTGACTGAACTCGCGTGCAGAACAATCTTTTAAGTCAGCCGGAATTAACAAATCGGTTTGTAACAGCTGTCGCAGATTTGCCATGCGTTGGCCAAACATCGCCTGCACACCTTTATACAATCGCAGTGGGGTGCGAAATTCAGTCGCATCCGCTAAAAAATCGCCGGCACAGCGCCCGGTCGGGCAAGCGCCACCTGCTGCAGCGATCAGCACAGCCCGTTGTTCTATCAGTAAACGCACGGCTAGCCGTAGCGGGATGGTCTCCAGCAGTTCATCGTAATTGTGCAGCCGCACGCCAATCCAGGCCAGCTCCCGTCCTTGTAGCTCAATCTGCTGCACATGGGCAACTTGCTGCCAGGGTAAACGCCAGCTACCGCGTGGATGGTGATATATCAGCGCATCTGCGGTGGCCTCGACCAATATCACTGGCGCAGTCAGCTTTTTGATACCCACAAATGCCGCGACTGCGGTCAATAAAAACCACAGTACCCAGGCTTGTGAACTGGCCAGATCAGAGCGCACCGCCATCACCAGGGTGCCGAGCAAAAACATGAACGCCGCGCTTAAAAACAACACGGCGCCACCGCGGGATGATGCGGAATAAAACTGTCTGTTCATCAAATTGACTTCAGGTAGAAATACATCAATATGCTCATCAGAATGGTCCAGATCAGATAAAACCGAATCATTCTGCACCTTTCACATTTTTTTTCTGACATCTGCTGCCTCTCAACCGGACCAAATGATACGACCAATCCACCTTGTGCTGCGATATTCCCGACATCCATTCTGACATCGATTCCCTACAATACATCAGGTTTTACTGAATGACACCGTTCGGAGTTTTGACATTGAATAAACATTCCCGCCTGATTTGGATCCTCCTGTTGCTGTTGACCGGCTTTTTAATATATCTGTTTTGGCGCACTGCGGCGCCGGAACAACAAAACCGCCGCACCGACAGCAGTATTTTCGTTACCACCAATCAGGTGCAAAGTGCGCAAATCACCCGCAAAGTCGATGCCTTAGGTACTGCGCTGGCCTATGACTCAGCACGTATCGTCAACGCCAGCAGTGATTATCTGATCGAACTCAATATCCGCGAAGGCCAACCGGTAAAAAAAGGTGATTTAATTGCCCGCTTTAACGACACCGAAGAACGCGCCCGCATTGCCGAACTAAAAGCGCTGATGACGGAACAAAACCGCCAGTTAGCCCGGCTGAAAAACCTGACCCGTACTCAGGCCAGTGCCCAATCGTTACTGGATGAGCAGCAGGCGAAGGTAAACGCCACCCAGGCGCAACTTGATGCGCTGGAAGCGCGGCTCAGCGAGCTGGTGATCCATGCGCCATTTGATGGCGTGTTGGGCCTGCGTCAGGTCAGTAATGGCGCTTATCTGGCCAGTGGCACTGAATTAACCACACTGGATGATATCAGCAAGATCCGCGTCGAATTTAACGTCGCCGAGCGTTACCTCGCCGCCTTGCAAACCGATATGCCGGTCAGTGCCGACAATATTGCCTATGCCGGGCACTTGTTCACCGGTAAAGTCAAAGCAATAGATCCACGTATTGACCCGGTCACCCGCTCCGTTAAAGTCCATGCCGTGATCGATAACGCCGATTTAAAATTACGGCCCGGTATGCTGTTGAACGTGCATGTCGAACTGGCAAAAACGGCCGTAGTGCAAATTCCGGAAAAAGCCGTGCTGCCCCTGCAGAGCAAGCATTATGTCTTTGTGGTTGAGGCTGACGATAAAGTCCGTCAGGTTGAGATTATCCCGGGCCAGCGTTTGCCCGGCTTAGTTGAAGTGGTCTCAGGCCTCAAAGCCGGTGATGAGATTGTCACCCAAGGTAGCCAAAAACTACGCACCGGCGTGGTGATCACCAGAGCGGAGCAATAACAAATGCTGCTGTCTGATCTGTCGGTCAAACGACCGGTATTTGCCACCGTCATTAATCTGGTACTGGTGATTTTTGGCATTGTCTGTTTCAGCATGCTGCCGCTGCGGGAATATCCGGATATCGACTCACCGGTAGTGACTATCAGTACTGATTACCCGGGTGCTTCGGCCGAAATTGTCGAATCGAAAATTACCCAGCCACTGGAAGACTTAATCAGCGGCGTTGAAGGCATTATCAACATCAGCTCCAGCAGCCGGGTTGGCCGCTCCAATGTGATAATCGAATTTAACGTCAATCGCGATATCGACGCGGCAGCCAACGACGTGCGCGAGCGCGTATCGCGCATGATGGAGCGACTGCCGGACCAGGCGCGCCCGCCGCAGGTAGTGAAGGCCAACGGGGATGACGATACCATCGCCTGGTTTTTACTCAACAGCGATACCATGACCAATCTGGAGCTGACCGATTACGCCAACCGCTACATCGTCGAACGGTTTTCGGTGGTCGATGGTGTGGCGCGGCTACAAATTGGCGGTGAACGTAAATACGCGATGCGGATCTGGCTGAACAAAGATGCGATGGCATCGCGTAATGTCACAGTCGCTGATATTGAAAACGTGCTGCGTAATGAAAACGTCGAGTTGCCGGCCGGCAACGTCAAATCGCATGACCGCGATTTTATTGTCCGGGTGATCCGCACTTACAAAACGCAGGACGACTATCGCCGGCTGGTGGTGAAAAAAGGTGACAACAATTATCTGGTGCGGCTCGGCGAAATCGCCGATGTAACGCTGGCATCCGAGAATGAAGAAAGTGAATTCCGCAGTGACGGTAAAAACGTACTGGGGATTGGCATTATTAAACAGTCCAAAGCCAATACGCTGGACGTGGTGCGAAATGTCCGCGCCGAAGTAGAAAGAATTTCAGCCAGTCTGCCAGAGGGGACCACCATAGTGCCTGGCTATGATTCCTCACTGTTTATTGCCGAATCTATCCATGAAGTGTATGTCACGCTCGGCATCGCCATGGTGTTGGTGGTGTTGGTCATTTTTGCTTTTTTAGGCAGTGTACGTGCCACTTTTATCCCGGCGATCACTGTCCCGGTGGCGCTGATTGCCGCAGTCACTGTGCTGTACGCGCTGGATTTCTCTATCAATCTGCTGACTTTGCTGGCGATGGTTATGGCGATTGGCCTGGTGGTTGATGATTCGATTGTCGTG
>CAMLNG010000117.1 GCA_946481195.1 uncultured Chromatiaceae bacterium | reverse complement strand
CCTGATTTGGCTTGGTCGCACCGACAAAGGCAAAAGGCACAATTGCCACAGGGCGGGCGCTATCAACACCTTCAGTAATAATAATTTCCAATGAAGCCTGAGCACAGTTGGCGATGAGTGCCGCAGCAACAATCACGGACTTCGTTATCCATCTGAAATTCATATAGTCTCGTCTCTGTGTTATTTCTTAAACGGTAATTTCAATTCACGGAACTCCTGATTCAAATCAGGATCTTCCGGCATCGGGAAACGACCAACCCGATTAATTGCATTGACAGCGGCATTACAAACACCAGCGTCACCGCCTACGACATTCAAGCTGGTGACAAAACCATTGCTGGCCAGTTTCAGCTCAATTACGCACTCTTTGCCGTTCATCGTATCATCAGTGAACCAGCTCTGACGGACACGTTCAACAATCATTGCAACATAACGTTGTTTTTCTGTCAGCAGCTGCCCTTGACGGGCGGCGCGGCGAGCTTCGTCCGCTTCTTCTGCCAGCTCATCCTCGAGCATCATTTCTTCTGCAGCTTTATCTAATTCCTGCTTGCGCTTTTTATCTTCAGCTTTTTTCTTCTTCAACGCTTCTGCTTTTTTCTTAGCTTCTGCATCTTTTTTCTTTTTCAGCTCTTCTTCTTTCTTTTTCTTCGCTAATTCTTCTTTCTTTTTCTTCTCAGCTTCAGCTTTTTTACGCTCTTCTTCTTTTTTCTGTTTATCCAGCTTTTCTTTTTCTTTTTTCTTCTTTAAGGCCAGATCAGCCTCTTCTTTTTTCTTTTTGGCTTCTTCTTGCTTTTTCTTTACCTGAATCTCTTTTTGTTCCTGAATTCTTCGCTCTTCTTCCTGCTTTTGCAGTTCTTCTTTCGGGTCTTCCTCCGGCTCTTCAGGCTTTGGCTCTGGTTTCGGCGGCTCAGGCTTTGGTTCAGGTTTTTTGCGGGTTGGCTTTTCAGCCTCTTTCAGATTCGGATTGTCTACCATGCTAGCCTGCAAAGGTGCATTGGAGGCTGAATATAATGGCACCACTATCACTTCGTTTTTGTCAAAAAAACTGAAATTAATAAATAGCGCCAAGAACAATGCCAGATGCAGAGACGCTGATATCTGCAGCGCCTTTTTAAACGCCGGATCCATCTTACTTAGACTCCACGTCTTCAGTCATCAATCCGACCGCAGGGGCGCCAGCTTCCTTTAACATATTCAGTAGGTGGATTACTGAGTTGTAGTCAACCCGGCCGTCCGCTTTGATAATCACCTGCGTACCAGGCTCTATGGTCAGGGTACTCATCACTTCAGCCTGCAAAGCTTCGGCGTTAAATGGCCCTTTTTGCACACTGTCTTTTTCAAAATAATACAAACCCGCTTCGTCTACTGTTGCGACGATCGGGGTTTTATTATCTTTCATCTGCTCGATAGGTTCTGCCTTCGACTTAGGCAGCTCAACCTTAACCCCTTGGGTGATGATTGGTGTAGTCACCATAAAAATAACCATCAGTACCAACATAACATCGATGTATGGGACTACGTTTATTTCCGCCACCATCCGGCGTTTCTTCCGAACGTACATTAGTGATTGTCTCCGCTGCTGACGGCCTGACGGTGCAGGATGTTTGAAAACTCTTCAACAAAGTTGGCGTATGAGTTTTCCAGCTGCTCGACGCTGTGGGAGAATTTGTTGTAGGCAATTACGGCCGGAATAGCGGCAAACAGACCTATCGCCGTTGCGATCAATGCTTCAGCAATAGGTGGTGCGACCATTGCCAGAGTGGCTTGCTGTACGGCACCCAAAGCCATAAACGCGTTCATAATGCCCCACACAGTGCCAAACAGGCCGATGTAAGGGCTGATCGAACCAACAGTCGCTAAAAACGGTAAGTGTGTTTCCAGACGTTCCACTTCTCGGGATAAGCCGACGCGCATGGCCCGTTGCGTCCCCTCCATCACAGCGGCAGGTGAGCGGGCAGAGGTTTTATGCAGACGGGCAAATTCTTTGAAGCCAGCTTTGAATAAAGCTTCCATACCGGAGACATTAGCCCGGGCGCTAACTTCGTTATAAAGCTTGGATAAATCAATGCCAGACCAGAAACGGTCTTCAAATTTGCGACTCTCGTCGAGAGCCTGACTCAGAGCTTTATTGCGCTGGATGATCATGGCCCAAGACACGATTGAAGCAGACATCAGGATCAACATGACAATTTTGACCACTATACTGGCTTCGAGAATAAGACTTAGGACTGAAAGCTGACCTGCCACCGGAAAACACCTCTGAACATCTGAAAATGGCTACAAATTTGGGCGCTATGATATTGGACACCCGGGTTTAACTCAACAGCACCTGCTCGGCATTTGTAAAAAAAATTCAGAACTTCTTAGCCGTTGGCTGTTTATTCTGCAATGAGTCTGCCCAGCTTTGCCGGAAGTTCCTGAATTCGCGATGAACAGAACTGGATTAACGATGAAATGCAGAATTTCCTCGTCAAATGCGGCAGTATTTTTTTTAATGACACGATTGGTAAGACCAATTACAAACACTCCTGTACACGCCGTCAAATATGAGCTTCAAACATTACAACTTAATATTCATGAATAATGCATGAATATTCGCATTAGTTTTATTAATTAATGATGGTAATTTTTCTCGTTTGAAGTAAATATTCTAAATCCCTAGAATGCGCAGCGTGTTCTGCACTAGCGCAACGATTCAGACCGAGGGTTTTGAATTGTAGTGAAGATCACAGAGTGATTGGGTGTCTGGCGACAGAGACCGGGTTGCTCAACATGTTCCCTGGATTTTTTGAAGTCTTACTTCAACTTGTTGCATTGCCCGCTCCTTGAGCGGGTTTTTTTTTGGCTAAATAACCACATTTACCAGCACTGCCACAGCCTCTACTGAAGTGAATACGCCGCAGCAAACATCGGTACCCCAGGGGAAACTGTCAGCTTTGGGAATGCGGCAGATCAAAACCAAAATGGCGGTAAGCGTGTTGCGAGGCGATCCGGCCGCGCGGCGTGCGCTGGATAAAACCTTGCTGGATCAGATAAGGTTCTATCACATCCTCGATAGTTTCTTTTTCTTCGCCAATGGCAGCCGCCAGATTATCCAGTCCAACCGGACCGCCCATAAATTTTTCAATGATCGCGAGAATTAGCTTGCGATCCATATAGTCAAAGCCTTGTGCATCAACATCCACCATCAACAGAGCCTGATTGGCGATTTCAACATCAACCTTGCCTTGAGATTTTACCTGCGCATAGTCACGGACACGACGTAGCAGCCGGTTTGCAATGCGTGGGGTGCCCCGTGAGCGTCTGGCAATCTCTGTCGCGGCAACCAAATCCAATGGCAAGTTCAGAAAATCGGCTGAGCGCTGCACAATAGCCGCCAATTCTTCGGTTTTATAAAATTCAAGGCGCTGTACGATGCCAAAACGGTCGCGTAGCGGCGATGTCAGCGCGCCGGCACGGGTGGTAGCACCCACCAGTGTAAAAGGTGGCAAATCCAGTTTTATCGATCGGGCGGCGGGGCCTTCGCCAATCATAATGTCCAGCTGATAATCTTCCATTGCCGGATACAGGATCTCTTCCACGACCGGGCTTAACCGGTGGATCTCATCAATAAACAGCACATCGTTCGGTTCCAGATTGGTTAACAAGGCGGCCAGATCACCGGCTTTTTCCAGCACAGGACCGGAAGTCTGTTTGATATTGACACCCATTTCATTGGCGACAATCATCGCCAGCGTGGTTTTTCCCAATCCCGGCGGACCGAAGATCAGCAAATGGTCCAGCGGCTCTCCCCTGCCACGGGCGGCTTCGATAAAAATCGCCATCTGAGCGCGCACATGGTCCTGACCGGTATAGTCAGCCAGCGATTTTGGCCGGATCGCCCGGTCTATGACTTCTTCTTCAATTCTGGCTGTGGGAGCCACCAACCGATCTGCTTCAATCATTCTGCCGGCCTTGTCGTTAAATCATGGATTTTAAAGCAGCTTTAATCAGCTGCTCACTGCTAAGGTCTGCTTTGAATACTTTCTTCACCGCAGCCGCCGCCTGTGACTGACTATAACCGAGACTCAGTAAGGCGCCGACCGCGTCCTGTTCCGGGCTGTCCTGCAGCGCAAATTGCTGCACTTCGTCATCGCCTAACACTAAATGGTCAGTGACCGGAGTATCAATATTCAAGCCCCAGTCTTTTAAGCGGTCGCGCATCTCCACCAGCAAACGTTCGGCGGTCTTTTTGCCGACGCCGGGAAGTTTCACTAAAGTACTGATATCGTTGGCTTGTACACAGCGGACAAACTGGCTGGCGGTGAGGCCTGACAAAATAGTCAGCGCCATTTTGGGGCCTATACCGTTGGCTTTAATCAGCTGGCGAAACAAGCTACGCTCGGCGACCGAACTGAAACCATACAGCAACTGCGCATCTTCCCGTACAACAAAATGGGTATAAATGATCGCTTCCTGCCCGGTGGCAGGCAAGCTGTAAAAACTGGTCAGCGGCAATTGCACTTCATAACCAACGCCGCCAACTTCCAGCAGAATTTCCGGAGCCTGCTTTTCCAGCACCACACCGCGTAAACGACCAATCATGAATACCTGCCTGAAGAACTAAAACTGCGGGACTGCCAACAATCGCTATCGGCGCAGACGGCCACGGACTGTTTTGCTGGCCTGACCGGCCAGATGCAATAGACTTTGCTGAGTATGCCCATGGCACAGCGCAACAGCAAGGGCATCGGCAGCATCTGCCTGCGGGTTTGCCGGTAATTTCAGCAAGGATTTCACCATGTGCTGCACCTGCTCTTTCGCCGCAGCCCCGGTGCCAACCACGGATTGTTTGACCTGACGCGCCGAATACTCGTAAACCTCAAGTCCGGCAAATTTAGCGGCCACAATAGCAGCACCGCGCGCCTGACCCAGTTTCAGCGCGGAATCCGGATTGCGTGCCATAAACACCTGCTCAATCGCAAAAACTGTCGGCTGCGTTTGCAAAATGATTTGGCTGACGCCGTCAAAAATCTGTTTCAGCCGGTCCGGCATTTCGGTCAGCGTCATGCGGATACAACCACTGGCGATATATTCGAACTTACCGCCCTGTTGCCGGATCACACCATAACCAGTCAACCGGCTGCCGGGGTCAATGCCCAGAATAATCTGCACTATTCCACCAGCGCCAGCACGTCGTCGGCGATCTCGGCATTGTGGTAAACGTTTTGCACGTCATCGAAATCTTCAAGCATATCAATCAGCTTAAAGAATTTAACCACAGTGTCCGCTCCGATCTCCGCTTTGGTCGACGGTACCAGGCTGATTTCAGCATGTTCGGCAGACAGGCCGCCCCGCTCCAGCGCTTCTTTTACGTCCACAAAGGCTTCTGGTGTGGTCGTCACCTCGGCAGAGCCGTCCTCATGCATCACTACATCGTCAGCGCCAGCGTCTAATGCTAATTCCATCAGCTGATCTTCATTAATACCTGGTGCAAAACTCAAAGTGCCCTGCCGGCTAAACAAATACGACACGGAGCCGTTAGTACCCAGATTGCCGCCGTATTTGGTAAAGGCGCTGCGTACATCCTGCACTGTACGCTTGTGATTATCGGTCAGCGTTTCGACGATAATGGCGACACCATTTGGCCCATAACCTTCGTACACCAGCTCTTCGAAGTTTTCGCCGTCGCTGTCACCGGCGCCGCGTTTTACTGCGCGCTCAATGACATCGCGCGACAGGTTATTCACTAAAGCTTTGGCAATAGCCGTACGTAAACGCGGATTGCCATCCGGATCGGGACTTTGTTTGGCTGCAACTGTCAGTTCGCGGATGAGTTTGGTGAAGATTTTGACTTTTTTGGCATCCTGACGCGCCTTGCGGTGCTTCATATTGGCCCATTTACTATGTCCGGCCATCATGTACTCCATGGTTCAAACGGCAGCAGCGCTGCGGTATTCAACTTAAACAACAGAAAAAACGGCGACAGATGTCGCCGCTTTTAATGTCAGTTGCAGCAGGCGCGGCCTGCCGACAATTATTTCTGATCTTTGATTACGACCTGCACACTCAGTTCTGCCAGCTGCTGTGGATTGGCAAAACCTGGGGCGTCGGTCAGCGGGCACGCAGCAGTTGCTGTTTTCGGGAATGCCATCACATCACGAATAGACGTCGCACCGGTCATCAACATCACCAGGCGATCCAGACCAAACGCCAGACCCGCATGCGGAGGCGCACCGTAACGCAGCGCTTCTAGTAGGAAACCAAATTTTTCAGCAGCTTCTTCATCGCTGATGCCAAGCAGCTGGAACACTTTGGCTTGCACATCTGCGGTATGGATCCGCACAGAGCCACCGCCTAATTCGGTGCCGTTTAACACCATGTCGTAGGCATTTGACAGTAAATTGCCTAAATCTAACTCAGCCATTGGCGTGTTCAGGAACGCATCGGTATCCAGTGGCGAGGTAAACGGGTGATGCACGGCCGAGAAACTGCCATCATCGTTTTCTTCGAACATCGGGAAGTCGATGACCCACAGCGGACGCCAGCCCTGAACAGTAAGGCCCAGCTCTTCGCCCAGTTTCAGCCGCAGCGCGCCCATGGCTTCACAGACAACTTTGTAACGGTCTGCACCAAAGAAAATCAGGTCGCCATTTTCGGCACCAGTGCGGCGCAGAATTTCCGCGATGATTTCCGGCGTCAGGAATTTAGCAACCGGCGACTGAATACCTTCAACACCGGCGTTGATGTCATTGACCTTGAGCCAGGCCAGACCTTTGGCACCATAGATGCCAACGAAGGCGGTGTAACCGTCAATGTCTTTACGCGACACTTTCTCAGCTGCACCTGGCACTTTTAATGCCACAACGCGGCCTTTCGGGTCGTTGGCTGGCGCTGAGAACACTTTAAATTCAACGTCTTTGACTAAATCAGCGATATCAACAAACGACATCGGGTTACGCAGGTCCGGCTTATCAGAACCATACAAACGCATGGCTTCGTTGTAAGTCATTTGCGGGAACTCACCAAGGTCCACCTGCAGCATTTCATTAAACAGCTGACGCGCCATTTTTTCTGTGACAGCACGCACTTCAACAGCTGTCATAAAGCTGGTTTCGATATCGATTTGGGTGAATTCCGGCTGACGATCGGCACGTAAGTCTTCGTCACGGAAACATTTGACGATCTGATAATAGCGGTCCATCCCGGCCATCATCAGCAGTTGTTTAAACAGCTGTGGAGACTGCGGCAACGCGAAGAACTGGCCTTTGTGCGTGCGGCTTGGTACCAGATAGTCACGCGCGCCTTCCGGCGTCGCTTTGGTCAGGATCGGGGTTTCGATATCCATAAAGCCGTGGCTGTCCATGAAGTTCCGCACAAAGCTGGTGACTTTGGCACGGAATTTCAGCCGGTCGCTCATCAGCGGACGACGTAAATCGAGGTAACGATACTTCAGACGCTGCTCTTCAGAGTTGTTCTGATTAAAATCCAGTGGCAGCGCTGGCGATTTGTTCAGGATGGTCAGGCTGGATGCGTAAACTTCGACGGCGCCTGTCGCCATCTCAGCATTGACCTGTGATTCAGGACGGGCGCGCACCGAGCCTTCAATTTTCACACAAAATTCGGCGCGTAATTCCGCAGCCTGTGCAAAGAGTTCAGTTAAGTCCGGATCAAAGAACACCTGCACTAAGCCTTCGCGGTCGCGTAAATCAACAAAAATCAACCCGCCTAAATCGCGGCGACGATTGACCCAACCACACAATGAAACCTGTTGACCTACGTGTTGTGCACTCAAGGCACCGCAATAATGGCTACGCATGAACTTATCCTTTAAACCGGCCGAGCTGAAATGACAGCGGAAAAATGAGCGCCAATTATATAGATTTGACTGCTAATGTCACGGCCCCAAACAGCGAACCTGACAGAATTGCCGGTCAATGCTGACTGGCCTTGATTTTATTCCGCACACAACAGCAAAGATTAGCCATCACGACTAAAGCGATACTGTCCTTTGCCATGTTGCTTTGCCAGATACATCAGTCCATCGGCTGCTTTGAGCAGACTTTGCGGATCTGTGCCATCGTCCGGATACATGCCAATACCAATACTCGCACCAACTTTAGCCTGACACACAGACAGTTGCACCGGCGGCGCCAGCTGCATCAGAATTTTTTCGGCAACAAGTGCCGCATCGTCGCGATCAAGCAACCCGGTTAACAGCACGACAAATTCATCGCCCCCGAAACGCGCCACAGTATCGCTTTTGCGCACGCAGTACTTCAGCATCGCAGCCACTCGTGTCAGCAGTTCGTCACCGATATGATGGCCATAGCTATCATTAACAGCCTTAAAGCCATCTAAATCTATAAACAGCAGCGCCAGTTTTTCCTGATGTCTGGCATGCTGCAACACGGCTTGCTCCAGCCGCTCCAGTAATAATGCCCGGTTGGCCAGCTGGGTCAGGTCGTCATGGGTGGCCATAAACCGCATTTTTTGTTCCATATCACGCCGAAGCCCAACTTCACGCCGTAACGACATATTCCAGAAGAACACCACAGCAAACAGCAGCAAACCCGCACCGACAATCTGCAGCACCAGTGTATAAATCCGATCCTGTGCCAGTCCCGGGTCAACATCGAGCAGGAACCAGCGGTTACGGATCTCAGCACGGTCCGCTTCAGACAAAGTACGTAAGCCCTGATCAATCGCCTGCAGCAACAAAGGATAGTCTTTACGCACGGCAAATAACGACGGCGTGACCGGCATGTCAGGCGGCAAATGCATGCGCAGATTACTGTATTCCGGTTTACGCAAGGTGCTGCCCGCAACCATCAGCGTGTCAATGGCGAAGTTCACGCGGCCTTGCTGTAACAGCTCCAGGCTTTCATCGTAATGCGATGTCGGTACTAATTTGATTTCAGGGAACATCTGTTCGAGTAGCAGGTTGATGTCATAGTCTTTTTCAACGGCGACTGTACTGCCGTTGAGTTCACGCATCGAACTGATTGCCGCAGTCTGGCCCAGACTTAACACCGCCCACTGTGACGGCCAGAAATTCAGACTGAAATCAGCTTGTTGCTTGCGCTCGGCGGTGTCAGCCATGTTGGCAATCATGTCGAGCTTTTTCGCCAGAAAATCGTCAACCAGCTGCTGCCAGTCCGTATACGGTACTGCCATCAGTTCAGTGCCTAATCGTTGATTCAGCTTGCTCAGAATATCCTGGGTCACGCCTTTAAACTGACCGTCAGCATCAACAAACTC
>CAMLNG010000116.1 GCA_946481195.1 uncultured Chromatiaceae bacterium | reverse complement strand
CCATAAGTGTCATTGATGGTTTTAAAGTGATCTACGTCCGCCAAGACAATTGACAGTGGTGTGTTGTAGCGCCGGCTGCGTTTAAGTTCCAGCTCAAAGCGTTCATCAAAAGCCGCGCGGTTTGGCAACTCGGTCAGCGCATCCTGCAGGCTGCGGAATTTCTGTTCGGCCAGACGTTTTTTGAACTGTCGGGCTTCTTCTTCCAGTTCTTTTAAGCGGCTATCCATTTCTTTGACCGACACCAGCAGAATTTCGCGTTCTTGTTTTTCCAGCTGCTCTTTGTCTTTTAAGGAGTTGCTTAAAGTGTTTAATTTATCCGTGACCAGTAACTGTAGCTGTTCGAGCGAAGTGGCAGATTGGGTGTCGTGGCTTAACACATTGATTTGTTGCTCGATCTGTTGATTGAGCTGCGCCATTTTTTCGCGGATGTTATTGGTCGATTTCAGCGACGACACCAGCGAGTTTTGTACGCTGTTCAGTGCGTCATTGAGTTTCAGCAGGAAATGCTGCGCCGACTGCCGCTCTTCGTTGATACTGGATATGATGATTTCGATAGTGCGAAGGCAGGCTTCCAGCAGTTTTTCGATACTAAGTTCGCCCAACAGACTGACCCGGATGGTATTAATGGCGTTCGCGTAAGTCCCTTCAAATGCCAGTTCACTCAGCAGGTTGGTCAGCTCAACTGAGATCTGCCGGCAAATACGTTCATAACGTGTACTGTCGCTAATTTCTTGTAAATCAAGGCTTTGTTTAGCATTTAACGCCAGCTGGTACAGTTCGGTCAGATGCGTCAGGTGCGGAATATACGCATGAATAGTCGGCGCAGGCTCTTCGACCCTTGACAATAAATCCCGTAAATCGCGTCTGAGTTGATTCGGTAAGCCTCGCTGTTTCTGCAGCAGTTTTCCGGCCTCACTGATTGTCAGTTGTGCCTTGCGCACCTCTTGTTGTTGCCGGCTTTCCAGAGTCTTCAGATGTTCTGTCGTCGCATCGATTTGTGGTAACAATTTTTCCAGATCGATGCCATTCCCCAATTGTTGCCGCAGACGAGCCAGCCGGTTATCAAGTTCAACATCAATGCCTTTGCACACCAGAGATAATCTGGCGACGAACTGCGTCAAAATGACGAATTGACTTTCGTAGGTGTCTTCCAGCTGCTTGCGGGCTTTAACGGCAGTGGCAAGTTGTTGTTTCAGAGATTGTTCGGAATCCACGACTCAGATGTTCCCGTCAGTATCGGCGAAGAAGGCTGGGCTAAGTATATCGCTTATGCGTAAAAAGCACAGTCAAAAATAAGCGGCTGCAGTGCTGGGCAGACCATGAGTTTTTTTCGCAGATTCAATATCTTGTTTTTCGTGAAATCTGAAGAGCAGCGGATTGTACTTGTTTTCTTTCGAAACGAAATTTATGCATTTTTTAAAATAAATAAAGCCGGGACTTAAAAGTCACCGGCTTTATTTATTCCGGCTGCTCAATGGCAGCGCGAATTATTTTTTTGTCAGGTAGTAGGGTAACCAGGTTTGCTCTTCAGCAGCGGTAAGCATGTTCATAACAACTTTCCTGTATCAGCATTAAGTCAAGCATTCGGTTGGGTTGATGTGTCTGGCACCAACGGAATTAATTTAAACATATTTCGATTCGAAAGTAAAAGTTATTTTGTACTATTACATGTTGGGTTACATGAATTTTGGCAGTGAAATTTGCCACCTTCGACGCAAAGTTCTGGTTTCGCGCCGTTTTATTGCATAGGCTGTGGAAAAAAACGGAGTATTTATGCGATATTTTGCTTTCTTCCTGCTGCTGTGTCCTTTATTTGCCGGTGCAGCTGTCGACTACCAGATCAAAATTACTGAACCCGATCAACATCTGGCTGATGTCACCATCAGACTGACTGCCGCACAGGCCGGCCCTTTTGAACTGAAACTCCCCGCCTGGCGTAGCGGCAAATATCAAATCCTTGATTTAGCCAATGGTGTACGTCGTTTTGAAGCCCGGCTGTTAGACGGACCACAACTGCCCGTAGAAAAAACCGAAAAAAGTACCTGGCAACTGCAGGTTCCGGCCGCAGGAATAGTGGAAGTGCGTTATCAGGTCTACGCCAACGAACTCAATCAGCGTACCCGGCATATTGACGATACGCATGCTTACATCAATGCCTCGGCCTATCTGATGTATCACGAAGCGCTACGTAAAGAACCGGTGACTGTCAGTTTGCAGGTACCTGCACAGTGGCGCAGTACATCCGGCATGGCACGGACCGGTGCCCACAGTTTTAAGGCCGCAGATTATGACGTGTTAGCTGATTCGCCAATTGAAACCGGCATCCACCAGACTTTCAGTTTCAACGCCGATGGTCGTGATTATGAAGTGGTGTTTTGGGGGCAGGGTAATTTCGACACTGCGCAAACAGTTAAAGATCTGCAGAAGATCGTCATGCAGGCCAGCAGTATCTGGCAGGGGTATCCATACCAGAACTACTTGTTTATCGTGCATGCGGCCACTGGTGCGCGCGGCGCGACAGAGCATCTGAATTCGACGGTGATCCAGCGTGATCGCTTCAGTTTCCGCAAACGCGAGCACTACCTGGAATTCCTGTCAACGGCAGCGCATGAGCTGGTGCATACCTGGAACGTCAAAGCCTACCGGCCGGCAGAGCTGGTGCCCTACGACTATTTGCAGCCAAATTACAGCAAACTGTTGTGGATCTCGGAAGGTTCCACCAGCTATTTCCAGAATCAGTTGCTGTTGCGTGCGGGCCTGATGACTCCGGAAGAGTTTTATACTGACCTTGCCAAACGCTTAAAACGCTTCGACCGTACGCCGGGACGTGAAATTCAATCCGTGGCCCAGAGTAGCTTTGATAACTGGATCAGCCTTAGTGGTGATCATGCGGATAATTTCAGTGTGAACATTTACAGTGAAGGGTATCTGGTCAGCTGGATGCTGGATCATTTCCTGTTAAGTCACAGTGGTTTAAAGGCTAATTACCGCACTTTGCACAATGAGTTGTATCAACGCTTTGGTAAAACTACGGCTTTTACCGCAGCTGATGTGCAGCAGATTGCGTTGGATTTAACCGGAAAGCCGCTGCAAGAGTTCTGGGCTGCTCAGGTGGAAAGCCCGCTGGAACTGGACGCCGACGCCATTTTAAAAGCTGCAGGCCTGCAGCTGAGCAAGCCCAAAGCCACAGAGCCATTCAGTGGCCTGACGGTACAGGCGCAAAAAGATCTGGCTGAAGTGACCAAAGTCGAGCGGGGCTCGCCAGCCTGGTTGGCTGATTTGTCAGTCGGCGACCAGATCATCGCAGTCAATGGCTTACAGCTGCAGACTGAACTGACGGAACGCCTGAAAGATTTCGCAGCCGGTAGCACTGTGACCCTGACGTTGTTCCGCGACGGTCGTTTACTGGAACGTCAGCTGACGCCTCAGGCGCAGCCGGCAGGTAATTGGCAAATCACGCCAGTAGCCAAACCCAGCCGCCAACAAAAGGCTTATTATCAGGCCTGGCTCGGTATGGAACTGCCAGCAGCCAAATAGTCGTATCGTTGAAGTAAAAAGCCCGCAGTGCGGGCTTTTTGCGTTTCAGCGTTCCGGTTGTTATTGCCGGGTCAGGCGGATATTCGGTGGCGTGTAAGGCACACTACTGCGCAGCGGGTTGATATCCAATCCACCGCGTCTGGTATAGCAGGCATACACCGCCAGAAATTCAGGCGCCGCCAGACGCCAAATATCGGTATAAATGCGTTCCACACATTGTTCATGAAATTCATTGTGCTGGCGAAAGCTAATCAGGTACCTGAGCAGGCTTTCATGGCAAAGTGCCGGGCCTTTGTAGTGAATAAATACGCTGGCCCAGTCTGGTTGCGAGGTGATCAGGCAGTTTGATTTCAGCAGATGAGAATGTAATTTTTCTTCGGCTATGTTGCCGGGCCCGGCCAACTGTAAAAGGGCGCCGTCATACTGATACTGGTCTATTTCGATATCCAACTCGTCGATACAACGTCCTGGGATCCAGGTCGGCTGAAACGCCACCAGTTCGTTGACGTGGTGAATGGTCACAACTACAGGTTTACCGGCACAGGTGGATAAATCCTGCTGCATGGTCTGATACACCTGACTGATATCCCGAAACCGGGTCTGGTTAAAGCTATTCAGGTAGAGCTTAAATGATTTGGACTCAATCAGGTTGGCCGAGTCAAAAGGTACTGTCACCGTCAGCAAAGCCACCATGGGTTTGCCTTTGCTGTTGAGCCAGGACAATTCATAACCGTGCCAAATGTCGTGGCCGACAAAGGGCAATACAGAATCGGCACTCAGACCTATCGCATCGCGCGCCAGCTGGCGGGGCACTGGTTGCAACAAGCCGGCGTCATATTGATCGGCGTAAGCAGTCACTTTGCCCAGGCTCAGGTGCGCTAAGGCGGCTTCAGTTTGTTTTGTCATGATAGATCCGAAAAGCATAAAATGATCAGAAGGCAACTTTGCCCAGTTTATCACAGGAAGCGCATACCGATGTCCGAGTTACAGCAGCAGTTACTGCAATTGGCACAACAATCTGAGGCACTGGCGCGACAACGCGGTGAACAATGGCGGGCTTGGGCTGATCCAGCTGAATCATCACCGGCTCAGTTCGGTGAAGTCGTTGCTGAGCAAGTCGCCTGGTGGCCGGTTGCACAAACTACACCACTCGATTTTGCCGGCATTGAACAAGGCCTCGATCTACCGCTGCATCCATCCATCAAAGAGTTCTACGCCACATTGTGGGGGGCAGATCTGCCGGTGGCACATCCACGTGGCCCTGCCAGTCTGCTATTACTCTGGCATCCGGGGGATTTTGTCCGCCTGCAACAAAATTTAATCGCTCATGTACTGATGAAGCGCCGGCTGAAACAACGGGAGACGTTGTTTTTTGCCGTGACGGACGAGGAAGATACGATGTTGTCGGTGCTTAACAGCACTGGTGAAGTGTTTCTGGAGCATACCGGGCAGGAAGTTAAGCAGCTGCTGGCACCAGACCTACTGAGCTTTTTACGCCAGCTGCGACCTGCCTGAGACGGTGATTAACCCTGACATTGCCAGGCAATGTTGCTGACCAGCAAACAGCGGTCGCAGCGAAAGTCAAACCTTTGATGCCAGGGCTCTGGTAGCAGCCATTCGCCGCCACATCCTGGACAGCGGCGGTGTTGTTCTGCAGCGCAATCATTGCTGCTGCCCCGATACAAGGCGTAATACACCGGTTTCGCTATACGCTGACTGATACTACGGGCAAAGGCACGGCCCTGACGGTTGAGCTTGCTGCCAAAGTTTTGCAGGGCGCGTTCAGCGGGCTGCAGCAGCACACTGTCTTCCTGCATCTGGATTTCATCCAGCGCCTGATATTGCAGCTGCCAGCGGATTAAATCCTCAAAGCCGGTGTTTGTGCCAAAACGGTACAAGGGTACTGGAGCAAAGTGTTCGGCGCAGTAAAGCACCGAGTTCATTTGCGCAAAGCGGCAATACAGAATGTATTGCTCTGCACTCGGGCAGGGATCTGTATGATTCGACATGAGGTCTACGCCGGCGATCTCTGCTTTGGGATAAGATAGCCCGGCTCGCTGCAATGCGTGCAAAGCTTGCCGGCCTGCATCGCTGTGATGGGCCATCAACAGGGCATCCTGGTCAGGCAGCACAACCCGGCTGACAAAATACTCCTGCTGTAACACCGTAGGAAATTCACGGCCAAGGACCTGCCCCTGAAAAATCAACGCTTCCAGATAACGACGAATGGCAGCTTCTGCCGCGTCATAGCTGGTATCACCGATAACCCGGAAAGACAAATCGGCGGCATACATCAGTTTTTGCTCTGTAACAGCTGCAGGATTAAATCCAGCTTTTGTTCAAGCCTTGTGATGTCTGCATGCCAATCTGGCTGAGGATTCTCGGCAGGCTGGGCCTGGATGACGGTCGGTTGTTCTGACGAATGTTGCAATGGGCAGCCCTGTGCACGCCAGCTTTGATAGGCGCTGAACAGCTCCGATGGGTTAATCCCCCCGCCCAGGCGGGCTCTGACCAGCGCCAGACTTGGAGTTTTACCTTCCTGCTGCAGCTGGCCCGCGATAACGCTGATTCTGCTCAGTAATGTGTTCATCAGAATTCGTAACATTGGCTAAATATTGGTTTAATTTACCACTTTTAATTCTGTACTTGCGATAGCTCTAGTCTAAGTTATTGATAATATAAGATTTAAATGTTGGCATCCCCCTTGCTGTCCGCATTTATCAATTCAGCTACCGAATTGTTTGTTCAAAATATAAGGAAAAGATATGCACGCATTTATCAAATTAGTCACCGCAGTTGCAGTGATCAGCAGTTTATCCGGGTGTGTTGTGGCAGTTGGTAATGACGATTTTGATGACGACGACGATGGCAATAACTGGCGCAAAACTCAGCAATACAATCAAAATTACGTCAGCGCGTTAAAGACCGGCACTGATATTGGTGCTGTGAGACAAAATCTCGGCACGCCGGCATTCAGCGAGTCTTTTAACAAGCAAGGCGAAACCGTTGAAGTGCTGTTTTACCGCACCCATCATAGCCACAGCGACGGCATGACCAGCAAAGACGAATGTACCGCGCTGATTTTCAAGCGTGGCCTGTTAGTGGGTTGGGGTGATAAGGCCTACCAGAATTTGTAATCTAAAACTGTACTGTCAAAAAGCCGGGTATTTCTTGCCCGGCTTTTTTGTTGCCTTTTGATAAACTTGCAGTTCCAATGCGCCCTGCTATCGTCAGTGGAACTATAAAAAAGGGGCGTGGTATGAATCAAAGCACAATGCTGGACTTTTCCAAGTGTCGTATCGAACAACTCAATGCAGAACAACTCCGCCAGGCTAATTCCATTTTATATAGCGCTTACCACGACGACCCCTTGTTTATGCAAATTTTTCAGGCAGATAAACCTGATTTTGAAGCCCGTTTACGCGCCGCGATTCGGGAAGAACTTGCCACTTTCTGGGATAAACAACAACCTGTTCTGGGTTTGTTCAGTGACGAGCAACTGCTGGGCGTGGCATGTCTCACTGAACCAGATGCAGGCTTTCAGGGAGAACGTTTGTGGCACTGGCGTCTGAAGATGTTGTTAACTGCCGGCTATTTATCCAGCCGGCAAATGCTGGAAAAAGAGAAAAAAGTCCACGAGGCCATGCCTGTTGCTTCCTACCATATGCTGGCATTTATTGCGCGGAATCCGGCCTATTATCATCCTGATGCGATGAGCCATTTTCTGAATGCTATCGACCATTGGGTCGATCAGCATCCAGGATCCGAAGGGGTTGGAGTCTTTGTTACCCTGGACAAATATCTGCCGTTTTTTCATCAGGATCAGTATGAAGTCGTTGGACAACTTGACTTCCAGAAGGTCAGCGGTAAATTGCTGTTCAGAAGACGGCAACAACTGCAGGAGTCCTGATGACCGGGCAACCATTCAAAACTTTTAAAGAATTCTACCCTTATTACCTGCAGGAGCATCAGCAGCCACTATGCCGTGCTCTGCATTATTGCGGCAGTACGCTGGTGTTGATTATTTTGGCATATGCCATTTTCAGTACCGAATGGTCGTGGCTCTGGCTGATGCCGGTTGCCGGTTATGGCTTTGCCTGGGTCGGACATTTTTTTGTAGAGCACAATAAGCCGGCGACGTTCAAGTACCCGTTTTATAGTTTACTTGGCGATTGGGTGATGTATGCAGAATTCCTCAGCGGCCGGCTGCAAGCGCGTTTGGCACCATCAGACCCGAAAGGGCGGTAGTTTGAAGTCAGCCAGACGCAGGCCCTTCATCCACAGCTCGGCCTGATAACGGCTTTCGCCGTCCCCGCTGAAATCAATCAGGTATAAAGTTCGCAAGCCAGATCTCTGGCTTAATTTCACCCAGCGGTGACTATCACGTGCGCAATCCAGAAACTGTACTTGTTGCTGCTGACACAGTTGCCGCGCTAAAGCGGTCGCGCGTTCATCCTGCCTGCGTTGTAATAAAAACAGATATGCAACCAGCATCAGCGCCAGTAACACCATAATAGAACTCATAAATGTTCCTCCCTGATTCGATCATGTGGCTGCTCATCAGTAAAAGCAAGCTCTGTGCTAAAATCGGCGGTCTTTCAGAGAGAGAGTTTCAGATGAAGTATCAACAGACTCAAGCATTATTACAGGCTATTGCGGCCGAATTGCGAAACCTGAGATTGTGGACAGACGCACAGCCCAGTGTCGAGGCCCTTGCCAGTCAGGCGCCATTTTGTTGCGATACTATGCCATTGGAGCAATGGCTGCAGTTTGTGTTACTGCCGAGGATGCAGGCTCTGATTGATGCGCGGGCAGTGTTGCCGGCACAGATCAGTATTTGCCCCATCGCGGAGCAAGCTTTTGCGCCGCTGGGTTCGGAGGCCTGGCCGCTGATTAATCGTATTGCCGATTTGGACGAATTGCTGAGTGGCCGACGGGAGCAAAGCATTGTCAGAATCTGAACTTAAGGCGCCACTGGAGGTTCTCTACCAGGACGAATGGCTGGTGGCGGTGAACAAGCCGGCCGGCATGTTGGTGCACCGCTCATTTCTGGATAAACACGAAACTGAATTTGTGTTGCAGCGCCTGCGGGACCAGCTTGGTCAGCATGTTTTCCCGCTGCACCGGCTGGACAGGCCCACATCAGGCGTCCTGCTATTTGCATTGTCTGCTGAAATCGCCAGGCAAATGAGTGAACAACAACATCTTTGGCAGAAGACTTATCTGGCTGTCGTTCGCGGCCATCTCAAGGGGCCTTTATTACTGGACTATGCGTTAAAAGAACAACTAGACGCCATTGCTGACAAATTTGCCCGCACCGACAAAGCCGCCCAATCTGCTCAATCTGCAATATGGCCGCTCGAGCATGTTGAATTACCATACGCGGTAGGGCGTTATGCCACTGCCCGCTATAGCTTATTAGCTTTACAACCTTTAACCGGGCGCAAACATCAGCTGCGCAGGCACTGTGAACACCTGTTTCATCCTATCGTCGGTGACACCACTCATGGTGACGGCAAACACAACCAGTTATTCCGTCAGCAATTTAACTGTAACCGTTTGATGTTGCATGCGGCCCGTTTGTGTTTCCGGCATCCGGTTACAAACCAGGACGTGGAGGTATTTGCTGCATTGCATGATTTTGCCACTGTGTTGGCGCAATTGGGTTTTCGGTTTGATGAATTGACCGGCAACCGCACTTTAGCTGAGTTGAATGTTCGTACCTTAGCTGTCAGACATGACCGAGCAGG
>CAMLNG010000115.1 GCA_946481195.1 uncultured Chromatiaceae bacterium | reverse complement strand
ACTGAGTGTCACGCGTTATCATTCGCTGGTGGTGGAGAAACACAGCTTGCCTGCTGAGTTTCGCCTGACTGCCTGGACCGAGACTTCAGACGGCGCAGTTGATGAAGTTATGGGCATTGCCCATCGCACTTTACCGCTGCACGGCGTGCAATTTCACCCGGAAGCGATTTTGTCGGAGCAAGGACACCAACTGCTCGCCAATTTTTTAACCGGCCAATGCGGCTAAGCCGGCCGCAGCATTGACAGTGCCGGCCTTCGCACCGCACACTGCGGTTATTCGCAGCTAAAAATCAAAGCGGTACCATGTCGTCTATTGCTCAGGTGCAACAACAGCGTTTTTTTGATTGCATCCTTGAAATTAAGCCAGATCAAAAACGATATGGCGTTAAACGCCAAAACCAGAAAAACAACAGTCCTCTGAGTGCGCCGGCAGTAGCGACCGGTAATGCCGGCCGGACTTTGCTTGATATCGAGCAGCAGGCTGCTTTTAACCGTCAGGCCGGGGTCATTGCCAAACAACAGTTTGTAGAATTTACCCAGGCGCATTTACATGATCAGGTTGCCGAAGAGCTGTTTCTGAAGCTGGGCAAGTTCGACACTGTGGCGAGTACTGTGTTTAATCTGGCCGAGGGGTTCCCTGCGGTGCTTGATGTTTTGAGTGCGCGGGCGCTGACATTGAGTCAGCTGGAAAACCTGATTTCTCCGGTCGAGTGGCTGAAAGAAGATTTGCTCAAGCTGGTCAATCAACCGCAGTATCGGAATAAAACGCCGTCCGGCAACTTTATCAAAGAATTAAAACCGGCCATTGGTTTGCTGGGTATTGAAACCATGAAGCAAATCTTGCCGGTATTTGCCCTGAAGCGCTCGTTACCGCACGCGACAGATCCTTTTACCGGCTTTAAAAGCCAAATCTGGCAATACAGTATTGCGGTGGCGTTGGCGGCGCAGCGGCTGGCCGAAGAAACCGGTGAAAACGCTTTTGTTGCTTATTGTGCCGGCCTGTTCCATTCGCTGGGTTATCTGGTGGTGACCCGCACTTACCTGCGCACTTATCAGCAGGTCAAACAGGCAGCGATGCTCAAAGCCCGCGATGCGCGGGACACTGAACTGACCGATGCGCTTGATAGTCTGGATGCGGATGCCAGTTTCCTCAATTCCTGTTTTGCCGAGTTCGCTGCCATTATCAGCGCTGATTTGGTGTCGAAGTGGGGCCTGAAACGACTGCCGCTGAGCCAGGTGCTGGATCAGGTGGCTGAAGGGGTTGGTTATAGCGGCGCCAGTCGCCTCACCGAAATCGTGCATCAGGCGGTTTGTTTTGTGCAGGCGCAGACACTGCGGAAATACAAACTACTGGATGACGCCGAAGAAATCGCTTGGATGCAGGCAGTGCAACTGCGGCCGGAGCACCGGCAGTTACTGCAGCAAACCCGGTTAGATCGACTGGAAATTGATTAATTGCCACTGATTCATCTGGTAAGACCAGATTTTTTTCACCATATTCATGCAACAGCCGGCCAGTCCGGCTGTTGTCGTTTTTAGCGTCCGGCGCTGTTTGGCAGTGGTTGCATAAGGAAACAATCAGTTGCTTAGTTATTCACCTGAACTGCAAATCTATCTGCAGCCCTTTATTTTCGCACCTTGCAGCGATTTTTAACCCGAGACTTCCGCCATTTTTTCTGTAATACTCGAGCAGAATTCTGAATAAAAATCTGCCGGAATTTTGCATAATTGCATAAGCCAATTTCGGCCTCCCAGACTCAGAGGAATTGACCATGTCAGCAGCTTTACCCGTAACCCGCGCTTTGTTTGATGAAGTTATGGTGCCTAACTACGCACCGGCGCCAATTATTCCGGTACGGGGTCAGGGCTCCCGCGTCTGGGATCAGGACAACCGCGAATATGTCGATTTTGCCGGTGGTATTGCGGTGAGTTCGTTAGGTCATTGCCACCCGGCATTAGTGAGCGCGCTGACCGAACAAGCCGGTAAACTGTGGCATTTAAGTAACGTGATGACCAACGAGCCGGCGCTGCGCCTGGCGAAACAGCTGGTCGACAACACCTTCGCGGAAAAAGTCTATTTTGCCAACTCTGGGGCTGAAGCCAACGAAGCTGCACTGAAGCTGGCCCGGCGCTGGGCGTTAGAAAAATTCGGTGCGCACAAACAAGATATTATTTCCTTTGGTAAAAGCTTCCACGGCCGTACTTTTTTCACGGTGACCGTTGGTGGTCAGGCTGCCTATTCAGACGGTTTCGGACCAAAACCTGCCGCTATCCTGCATGCGGAATACAACAACCTCGATAGCCTCAAAGCGCTGATTTCCGACAATACCTGTGCTGTCATCATGGAACCGGTACAAGGCGAAGGCGGCATTATTCCGGCGACCGCTGAATTTATCGCCGGCGTGCGTGAGCTGTGTAACCAGCACAATGCACTGCTGATTTTTGATGAAGTACAGACTGGCGTCGGCCGCAGCGGTAAGCTGTATGCCTATATGCACACGCCCGTCGTGCCGGACATTCTGACCAGCGCAAAATCACTCGGCGGTGGTTTCCCGATTGGCGCCATGCTGACAACTACTGAGATTGCTTCTCACCTGAAAGTCGGTACGCACGGTTCGACTTACGGCGGCAACCCGCTGGGCTGCGCAGTGGCTTATGCGGCCATTGAGACTATCAATCAACCTGACGTACTCAGTGGCGTGCTGGCCAAAGAGGCGCTGTTTCGCGCTGAGCTTGCCAAAATCAACGCCAAATATCCGGTGTTCAGTGAAGTACGCGGCCAGGGCTTGTTGCTCGGCGCTGCATTGGCTGAGCAATACAAAGGCAAATCGCGTGATTTCCTGTTAGCTGCGGCGGCTGAAGGTTTATTTGTGCTGATGGCCGGTTATGACGTGGTGCGGTTCGCGCCAAGCCTGGTGATACCGGATGCCGATATTATCGAAGGCATGGCGCGTTTTGAACGGGCTGTCGCCAAAGTTGTACAGGGCTAAGTTCTGTTTTTCAAAGCGGCGACTATTTAGGTCACCGCAGCTGTAAACCACTGCGGGCTATCAACCATTGCGATGCTATGCCCGCACCGCAACTCCGAGGAAGCGACCCATGATGGTGATCCGTCCAATCCGCGCCGCAGATTTCCCGGTGCTTTATGAAATGGCGGTTGAGTCCGGCCACGGTTTTACATCGTTACCGGTCAACGACGAACTGCTGCAACGCAAAATCAACCGCTCAGAACAGAGCTTTCGCAAAGCGGTACAAAAGCCGGTCGATGAAGGTTATCTGTTTGTGCTGGAAGACACTGTCAGCGGCGAGATCTGTGGCACCAGTGCCATTGAAGCAGCGGTGGGGCTGGACGATGCGTTTTATAACTATCATCTGGGTAAAGTGGTGCATACGTCGCGGGCGCTTGGCGTCTACAAAACCGTAGATATTCTGACGCTTTGTAACGACTACACCGGCGCGACGGAACTTTGCACTTTGTTTTTGCGCGAGCACCGGCGTGAAAAAAACAACGGCAAGATGCTGTCGCGCTTCCGGTTTTTATTTATGGCGGAGTTTCGTGAACGCTTTTCCGACCGCATCATTGCCGAAATGCGTGGCGTGTCGGATGAAAACGGCAATTCACCATTCTGGGAATGGCTGCAGGAACATTTCTTTTCGGTCGATTTCCCGACCGCCGATTATCTGACCGGCATTGGTCAGAAAGTCTTTATCGCGGAATTAATGCCGAAGTACCCGATTTACGTCAGTTTATTGAGTAAAGAAGCGCAGGCCGTGATTGGTAAAGTACATGAAAAAACCCGCCCGGCGCTGCAACTGCTGCAATCTGAAGGTTTTTCGACCACCGGCTATGTCGACATTTTTGACGCTGGCCCGACAGTGGAAGCCAAACTTGAGCATATCCGCACCGCCCGTAACAGCCGCCGGCTGCAGGTCCGGATCGCCCCGGTCAGCGGTGGTCAGCCATATCTGGTCTGTAATACCGACCGCGAAAATTTCCGCGCCAGCTGGACCCATCTGCATCTGGCGGAAACCGCAACTGAGGTCAATCTGCCGGCCGAGTTCGCTGAAGCGCTGCAGGTCAGCGATGGCGACTGGGTGCGTTTAGCCCGTTTATAAGTTTGAAGGAACAGTGTGATGACACAGCAAGTACAGTTTATTAACGGTGTTTGGTTAGCCGGCGAGGGGCAAGTTTTCAGCTCAATAGATCCGGCGAAAAACCGCAGCATCTGGCAAGGTCAGGCCGCTTCAGAGCAACAGGTCGATTTGGCATTTCGGGCTGCCCGTGCCGCGTTTGAGCCCTGGGCTGATTTAACTTTTGCCCAGCGCGCTGACGTCGTTCGTGCTTTTGGTCAGCAGCTCAATGAACACAAAGAAGCGCTGGCGCTTTGCATTGCTGAAGATACCGGCAAACCTTTGTGGGAAACCCGCACTGAAGTGGCCGCGATGATTGGCAAAGTGGATATCTCCATCCGGGCTTATCAGGAACGCACCGGCGAAAAAGAAAGCCCGATGCCACAAGGCCGCTCCATGCTGCGGCACAAACCGCATGGTGTGGTGGCAGTGTTTGGCCCTTATAACTTCCCGGGGCATTTGCCCAATGGCCATATCATTCCAGCGCTGCTGGCGGGCAATACTGTGGTATTTAAGCCCAGTGAGTTGACACCAAAAGTGGCGGAAGAGACAGTCAAGTTATGGCAGGCGGCCGGTCTGCCGTCTGGCGTGCTGAACCTGTTACAAGGCGAAGTGGCAACCGGTAAAGCTATCGCCGCGCACCCGGAGCTGGACGGTCTGTTTTTCACGGGCAGCTCGCGCACCGGTCATTATTTACATCAGCAATTTGCCGGCCGGCCGGACAAAATTCTGGCGCTGGAAATGGGCGGTAATAATCCGCTGATAGTGGCTGAAGTCAGCGACATCGACGCCACAGTGTACGACATCATCCAGTCGGCCTTTATCTCGTCTGGCCAGCGTTGTACCTGCGCGCGCCGTTTGTATTTGCCGCAAGGCGCCGCCGGTGATGCGATTCTCACGCGCTTGCTGGAAGTGACCGCAAACATCAAAGTCGGGCTATATGATGACGCGACTCAGCCGTTTATCGGCTCGATGATTTCTAACAAAGTCGCTTTGGGCATGCTGGCGGTGCAGCAGCAGCTGCAAGCTTTGGGCGCCGAAGTGCTGCTGCCGATGCAGTTACTGGCTGAGGGCACCGGATTGCTGTCGCCGGGCATTGTTGAATGCACAGCTGCCAGCGATTTGCCGGATGAAGAACATTTTGGCCCGCTGCTCAAAGTGTTCCGTTACCGTGATTTTGATGCGGCCATTGTGGCCGCCAACCAAACCAGCTTTGGTTTATCTGCTGGCTTGTTGTCAGACAACGAAGCCTTATACCAGCGCTTTTTCCGCCGTATCCGGGCTGGCATCGTCAACTGGAACCGGCCAATTACCGGAGCCAGTTCAGCCGCGCCTTTTGGTGGTATCGGCGGCAGTGGTAATCACCGCGCCAGCGCTTATTACGCGGCAGATTATTGCGCTTATCCGGTGGCGTCAGTGGAACTGGCGCACAGTGAATTGCCGACGCAGTTATCGCCGGGTTTGCAGTTCTGATTGGGTCTGGTTTCAACCGGAAAGAACCCGCTCTGGCGGGTTCTTTTTTGTCTGTGCGGAAACTTTGTACACAGAAACAGCAGTCAGGCTTGCTGTTCTGGTGTCACAGATATATTTTTAAGCTCAGCGCTTTACGCTGAAATACAATCTGTGGCAGATTGAAATCCCTCATTAATTCCCGGTACGCAGAGCTATGGTCACGGACAAACCCGGTTATGAACATCTGATTCAGTTTTTAACCGAACATTTAGCGTTATTCGAGCAACAAGGCACGCCGACGTCGCATCGCAAAACGCTGGGCGTGATCATTGAAGAGCAGATTGCCGAACAAATTATCCAGCTGTGTCTGCAGCATACTGAGCTTGAGACTATCCATCGCAGTCAAATCATCCGCGAAGTGGATGGCATCATGTACGACTTCCAGGAAGTGCTGGCGTCTGTGATTGAAAAGCCAGCGACTGAAGAGCAAATCGAACTGATCAACGAAGTGTCATTGCTGATTAAAAACCTGTTTGATACCGCAATTGCCCATCTGATGGATTAAGACTGCTCTGGTCCGACATAACTGCTGGCAGGGCAAAGCATTTATTCGTTAGAATAGCGCCTTTCCCTTCAGACAGCAGGAGCCTTTTATGGCTGATAATAACCAACTTCATGCCACCGTCAGCTGGGCGGGCGACAGTAACTTTATCGGTCGTTCCGGTTCAGGCCACGCCGTGGTATTTGATTCCAACAAAGACAATGGCGTCGCACCAACACCGATGGAAATGCTGCTGATGTCCGCCGGCGCCTGTTCATCCGTTGATGTGGTCAGCATTCTGCAAAAAGCTAAACAGCAAGTGACCAATTGCCGCGTCGTTTTAAGCGGCGAGCGGGTGGATTCTATTCCGCGGGTGTTTGAGAAAATCCATCTGCATTTTGAAGTCACCGGCTTTAACGTCAGCGAAAAACATGTCGAGCGTGCAGTGAATTTATCCGCCGAGAAATACTGCTCAGTGTCGATCATGCTGCAAAAAGCCATGACAGTGACGCATTCATTCGCTGTGATCCAAAGCGAGCTGCAGCCAGAAGGCTGACAGTTCTGAAGTTGAGTAACCTATACTGAGTACTCTGTACTCAGTGGAGAGAAGAAGACCGTGGTCAAACCTTTTGAAAAATTGAAGCTGCATGGCTTTAACAATTTAACCAAAAGCCTGAGTTTCAGTATTTACGATATCTGCTACGCGCAGACCGATCAGCAGCGCCAGGAGTATATCTCCTACATTGATGAGCAATACAATGCCGACCGGCTGACCGATATCCTGTCGGAAGTGGTGCATATTATTGGTGCCAATATCCTCAATATTGCGCGGCAGGATTACGATCCGCAGGGCGCCAGTGTGACCATTCTGGTCTGTGAAGAACCAATGGAAGACAAAGCCGCAGGCCCGACGCCGGATGCCATTGTGGCGCATCTGGATAAGAGCCATATCTGTGTGCACACCTATCCGGAACACCATCCGCATGATGGTATTTGTACTTTCCGCGCCGATATTGAAGTGTCGACCTGCGGTGTGATTTCGCCGCTCAAAGCGCTGAATTTCTTAATTCACAGTTTTGAGTCGGATATTGTCACTATCGATTACCGGGTCCGCGGTTTTACCCGCGATGTCAGTGGTGTGAAGCATTATATTGACCACCCAATTCACTCCATCCAGAACTTTATGGATGATGCGACGAAAAACGCGTTTCAGATGGTCGACGTCAACGTCTATCAGGAAAACCTGTTCCACACCAAGATGATGCTAAAAGACTTTGCGCTCGATAACTACATCTTTGGTGCCGGCGTGGATTCAATCAACGCTGAAGAGCAACGAGCCATCGCGAAAAAAGTAAAACGCGAAATGCGTGAAATCTTCTACGGCCGTAATCTGCCAGATTTGGCGTAAATCATCAGACAAAACAAGGATGTTGGTGATGGCACCTATGCTTATCCGTTCAGCAATTCCAACAGATGCGACAGCTATAGCAGCCATTTACAATCATTATGTGTTGCATACAGCTGTCAGTTTTGAAGAGCAGGCGGTCAGCGCGGCTGAAATTGGCAGCCGGATGGATACAGTATTGCAGCAAGGCTTGCCTTATCTGGTGGCGGAAAAAGCCGGGGTGGTGTTGGGGTATTGCTACGCCACGCCGTGGAAAGCCCGCGCAGCTTATCGTTTTTCGGTGGAAGTGACCGTCTATCTGGCGCCTGAAGCGCAAGGGCAAGGGCAGGGATATGCTTTGTACCAGCAATTGTTTAGGTTACTAAAAGCCGCAGGTTACCACGCAGCGCTTGGCGGCATAGTGCAGCCCAACCCGGCCAGTGTCGCCTTACATGAAAAATGCGGTATGAAACAAGTCGCACTGTTGCCGGAAATCGGCTTTAAACAAGGCCAGTGGCACAGTGTCGGCTACTGGCAGTTACTGCTGAGTGAGTTTCTGCCTGGCTAAGCGCCGCTCAAACTTTGGTCTTATTCAATCCAGCTGACCTGACCCCGCGCCTGGCGGCGTTTGAGCATCAGCTCTTCAATCAACGGCGTTAAAATCAACTCCATCGCTAGGCCCATTTTGCCGCCTGGTACCACCAGCGTATTGACCCGCGACATAAAAGAGCCTTGCAGCATTTGCAGGTAATAAGGGAAATCAACGTGCTTGATACCGCGAAAGCGGATCACGACAAAACTTTCATCCAGCGACGGAATATCCTTGGCGCTGAATGGGTTGGACGTATCGACCGTCGGCACGCGCTGAAAGTTAATATGGGTGCGGGAAAACTGCGGCGTGATGTGGTTGATGTAGTCGTCCATGCTGCGCACTATGCTCGCCATCACTGCTTCCCGCGAGTGGCCGCGCTCCGAGGTATCGCGCATAATTTTCTGGATCCACTCCAGGTTGATGATAGGCACCATACCAATCAGCAAATCGACATGACGCGCCACGTTGTTCTGGTCAGTCACCACACCGCCGTGCAGGCCTTCATAAAACAATAAATCAGTGTCGGGGCGGATATCCTGCCAGGGCGTAAAAGTACCGGGCAGCTGATTAAAGGGCACAGCTTCGTCAAAGGTGTGCAGGTATTTGCGGATTTTAGTGCTGCCATGTTCAGCATAACTGGCAAAGCAGTTTTCCAGTGCGGCAAAGTCATTGGCTTCAGCACCGAAATAACTGATATGCCGGCCTTGCTCCCGCGCCTTGCGAACTTCGACATCCATTTCCGGTCTGCTGTAACGATGGAAACAGTCGCCTTCAACAAAAGCCGCATCGATACCCTGGGTGCGAAAGATATGCGAGAAGGCGTTGGTGGTCGTGGTCGTACCGGCTCCGGAGGAGCCCGTCACGGCAATAATCGGGTTTTTTTGTGACATCCGCGCACTCCGTTCTGATTTGCTTTGGCTTTACCATAAAGGATAAAGTGAAGTCACAGCAAGCGGCAGCGGATGTCGTCTTCTACTTATTCAGCAGGAATTTCATGAAAGTGTTTAGTTTTGCCGCGTTGTTGCTGGCGATGAATGCCAGTGCGGACCCGCAATATCAAATTCAGTATGCTCAGTATCAAAGTGCCGAACATGGCGTCGCCATTCAAAAAGTCCTCGGCACTATCCAGCAAAAAGGTTATCAGAATCAGCCGGCTTTTAGCCGTGATGGCAGCCGCTTGCTGTGGACGGCGCAAGCTGGTGAAGGCCCGATGGCAACGGATATTCATTGGTT
>CAMLNG010000114.1 GCA_946481195.1 uncultured Chromatiaceae bacterium | reverse complement strand
TTGCATTGGCGGTGGCGGCTGAAATTGTCGCTTTTTACTATGCCGGCAAGATTCTGGGCCAGCGCAGTTATAGCCTGCTGCTGGGGCTGTGTTATCTGCTGACGGCGCTGCGCTGGGCTGTGGTGGGCTGGTTTGGCCAGGAACCCTGGATACTGGCAGCATCGATGTTGTTACATGCCTTTAGTTTTGCTGTAGCACACAGTTGCGCTATGCAGTTTATCCAGCAGTTTTTCCCGCCGGCGCAGCGTGGCCGTGGTCAGGCGCTTTATGCCGGCCTGATTTATGGTGGCGGTGGCGCCTTAGGTGCTTACATTGCCGGCTGGACCTGGCAGGACGGGGCGGGCAGCCAACTCAGTTTCAGCTGGGCTGCCGTGGCCTGTTTAGTTGCCTTCCTGTTGGTGCAAGGCCTGCCGCGAGTCATCAGGCCCGTTGGCGTCAGCGATACGGTAGCCAAGCCAGAGGTCTAACACTTTATCCAGCAGCCTGGCACGCAGTGTTGGATAGCCAAAGATCCCACTGGAGAAGCGGCCTTTGCGGTGTACAGCTTTGGCGTGACTGAAAGTTAAAAAACCCTCTTTGCCATGATAGTGGCCGATGCCGGATGGGCCTACGCCGCCAAATGGCAAATCATCCTGCCCCACATGCACTAGCGTGTCATTAATACAAACGCCGCCAGCGTGGATTTGCTCGCGGCAGCGTTGTTGCAGTTCTTTGTCGTTACTGAACAGATAAAATGCCAGCGGGCGTGGCCGAGCCTGAACAAATTCAATGGCTTCTTTGGTACTGCGGTAACCGTAAATCGGTAATACCGGGCCAAAAATCTCCTGCTGCCACAGTTCGCAGTCAAGCGGGGCATTCAGTACTAACTGTAAGTCCATACGGCGCAGCGGTTCGTCGGCCTGTACCGGTACACCGCAGGAGATGATTTGTGCACCAGCTGCTGCCGCCTGTTGTAACCCTCGCTGCAGGCGTTGCCACTGTCGTGGGTTAATCACCGAAGTCCAGTCTTGGCTCAAATGGCCTTGCGGAAACATTTGCTGATAATGTGCTTTGAGTTTTTCTGCTGCACGTTGTTCTTTGCCAGCTGGGACCAACAGATAATCCGGCGCGACACAAGTCTGACCGCCATTGGCACATTTGCCGAAGATGATGCGGTCGGCATAGTCGTTCAGGTGCAAGTCTGGTCCAAACAACACCGGTGATTTACCGCCCAGTTCCAGCGTCACAGGTGTCAGGTTTTGCGCAGCTGCCTGCATTACGTGGCGGCCTACTGCCGTTGAGCCGGTAAAAAGCAGATGGTCGAAGGGTAACTTGCTAAAAGCTGCTGCAACATCAGCTTCACCTTCAATCACCAAAGCGCATTCCGGCAGAGCTTTTTCAATCAGCTGCTTCAAAACCTGATTAATGGCCGGGGTGAATTCCGACAGTTTCAGCATCACTTTATTGCCTGCGCTGATAGCAGCAACTAAAGGCCCGAGCGCCAGAAAGATTGGATAGTTCCAGGGAACGATGATACCAACTACACCCAGCGGCTGATACTCCACGTGATTACTGGCGGGCCAAAACAATGGGCTCACATGGCGTTTCTGCGGTTTCATCCAGCCTTTTAACCGGCGCAGGCTGTAGTCGATGCTGTTGATGCTCGGCAGCACTTCAAGCAGCCGGGTTTCGGAAGCCGAACGCTGGCCGAAGTCTGTTGCGGCGGCCTGATAAAGCTCGGCTTGCATGCTCAGCAGCTGCTGGCGTAACGCCTTCAGCGCAGTTTTGCGTTGGTTGACACCGGGTAATGGATTGCGGAAGTAATCTTTGCGTAACTGAGCAAACTGCGTTTCAAGGGTCATCGGTACTGGTCCGGCCAAGTAAGAGATAACGCTAATCTACTGGAGCACGCTGACAAGTTCAATCAGATGCTGGGCAAGCTGTGATGACCCAGTTACAATGCCGCGTTTTTTCTGGCCAGACACCACTTGCAGATTGGAGTAAGTCATGGGGACCTCTGCTATTTTCCGTCTTGGACTAATTATTAATCCTTACGCTGGTCTTGGCGGCGCTGTAGGCCTCAAAGGCAGCGACGGCGTTGCCGAGCAGGCACTGGCGCTTGGCGCCATACCGATGGCGCAGCAGCGTGCAGAGCTGGCATTGCTGGAGCTGATGCCCTGGCAGGCGCAAATTTGTATCCGCACTGTTGCCGGCGCTATGGGCGAAGATATTGCCCGCAAGTTAGGATTTGCCACTGAAGTCATTTGCCAGGCGGCGCAGCAGCCATCGACAGCCGAAGACAGCGAAGCCGCTGCACAGCAGCTGGCTGCAGCCGGTATTGATTTGTTGTTATTTGCCGGTGGCGATGGCACCGCGCGCAACATCTGCAGCGCCGTTGGCGACAGAGTAACAGTGCTGGGGATCCCGGCGGGCTGTAAAATTCATTCCGGAGTGTATGCCATCACGCCGGCTGCCGCCGGTAAAGTGGTGGCGCAGATGGTGCGCGGCGAACTCATTTCCGTGCAGGAAGCGTTGGTGATGGACATAGACGAAGTAGCCTTTCGTCAGGGCACGGTGCGGGCCAAACGATATGGTGAAATGCAGATCCCAACTGCACTGCGTTATGTGCAGAGCGTGAAATCTGCCGGCAAAGAATCTGAAGCACTGGTGCTGGATGACCTTGCGGCTTATTTTGTCAGCCAAATGGAAGAAGACGTGCGTTACGTGATGGGATCCGGCACCACTGTCGCAGCCGTGATGGCTGAATTGGGACTGCCGAACACTTTGCTCGGGGTCGATGTGGTTGAAAATGGTCAGGTGATTGCCGCCGACGTCACGGCCGCACAGCTGCTTGAACTGGTGCAGCAACATCCTGCGCGGTTGGTGATCACCTTAATTGGTGGTCAGGGTCATATCTTTGGCCGTGGCAATCAACAGTTATCACCTGCCGTGATCCGTGCTATCGGACGCCAGCACATTCATCTGCTTGCCACTAAAAGTAAAATCCAGGCGTTGGATGGAAGGCCGCTGATCAGTGACAGCGGGGATCCACAGCTTGACCGGGAGCTCAGTGGCATGCTGCGAATTTTATGTGGTTATAACGATTATGTGATGTACCGGCTGGGGGCCGAAGACTAATGCAACAAGCACAGGATTTTATCCGTCACTGCGCGGACTATTTTGACGCCGCCGTCGCCAGCGCCAGCGACGATGAATTATTCGCGCAAGGCTATTTACGCGGTCATGTTGACCTCGCCGCAGGCCGGCTCTTACTGGAAGAGCAACCTTTCTCCGCGCAGCAATTGATTGACGCTGTCGACCAAAGCCTGACACAAGCAATAGACGGTGGCGAATTGAATGAAGCTGACGCCGGATTGGTGTGGCAGATTTGGCGCGGTCTGGCTGTACAGAGCTAAAAATGCGACAAGACGCCGGGCGAGACAACCCGGCGGGTTTGCGCTAGCATAACAACTTTTGGCAGCATGCTGCCCGAACCCTGCGTACAGTGTCATTGCACTGACTGTGCGCCTCAACTAAAAGTGAACTTTATGTCGAATCTGACTACGTTAGAACAACACGCCAGTTATGGCATCGGCCTGCAAATGGGGCAACAACTGGCGGACAATCCGTTTGATGGTCTGGACATCGCTGCTGTCGCAGCTGGTCTGGCTGCTGCTTTTTATGGCGACGAGCCGGAAGTCAGTGAAGATCAGATCCGCTCAGCTTTTCAGGTAATCAGCGGCCGGATGCAGGAAGCTGAAGCAGCCAAAGCGCAGTTAGCCGCCGCAGCAGGCGAAGCTTTCCTGGCGGAAAATGCGAAAAAAGCCGGTGTCACTGTTACTGAATCAGGTCTGCAATATGAAGTGTTAACTGCCGGCTCAGGTGCTAAACCAAGCCGCGCTGATAAAGTACGCACGCATTACCATGGTACGCTGATTGACGGAACTGTGTTTGACAGCTCCTATAACCGTGGTCAGCCAGCTGAGTTCCCGGTGTCTGGCGTGATTGCCGGCTGGACTGAAGCACTGCAGCTGATGCCGGTAGGTGCCAAATACCGTCTGTACATCCCACATAATCTGGCGTACGGCGAGCGGGGCGCCGGTGGTGCAATCAAGCCATACAGCGCGCTGATTTTCGACGTAGAATTACTGGATATCCTGTAATTCTCGTGGGAATAAACAAATAAAAAAACCGCCAAGTGGCGGTTTTTTTATTCATTACATATTAGTCGTAAGGGTTGTATTTGTGTTTTTTAAGCTGGCTGGCAATGACCACTAAACCAGCAATGAAAAACAGTGCAAAAGTGATCCGCATCCAAAACGGCATGGAATAACCGAGGAAAGTCCACACGACTTCGCCACACATGCCGGTTGGCTTAAACACGGCAGGGATCCATTCGTGTAATGGTAACCACTCCGGAAAATCCGGGAAAATGCCACAACTGGAGAAGCCACCACTTTGCACCAGTTGTTCTTCGAGAACCTGATCATGCGCAATTTTCAAGCCCCAACCGCTGCTAATTAACCAGCCCAGGTAAGCCAGCCAGCGCAGCAATGCCTGCTGACAACCAAAGGCGCCAACTAAACCACTGACTAAAATGCCGCAGATCGCAAAGCGCTGGTACACACACATCATGCAAGGCGCCAGTCCCATGATGTATTGAAAATACAGGGCGGCGATCAGTAAAGCGCCAGCCAGTGCTGACATCAGTAACCAGGGCCAGGCTTTAAAAGGCAAGCGTGAAACAGCGGCAAACATCTGATTTCCTTTATCAAGAAGGACTTATTTCCAGCGCACAATCTAAGCCAAATTAAATTTTTACACAACTATCACCGGCTCACAGTGCGCCGCAATTTTCCGCACATGGCTTGTTAACTGAATGGCGTCTGGTACAATCAGTGCCAAATTTACCATTCATTACAACTACAACGGACAAATCCGGATGACAAACCTGATCAAAGCTCAGAGCCCTGCAGGCTTCGCTGAAGAATATATCGTCGAATCGATTTGGAACGGCAAATTTGCGCCAGGCTCTATATTACCTGCTGAGCGTGAGCTGTCTGAGCTGATTGGGGTTACCCGGACTACCTTGCGCGAAGTGTTGCAGCGCCTGGCCCGTGATGGCTGGCTGACTATCCAACATGGCAAACCAACCCGCGTAAACAATTTCTGGGAAACTTCAGGTTTAAACATTCTCGAGACTTTGGCTCGCCTCGACGAAGAGCGGATGCCGGAGCTGGTAGATGAATTATTGTCAGCCCGCACAAATATCAGTGCTATTTATATTCGTGGTGCTATTAAAAACCATCAGGCTGAGGCCGTCGCAGCCTTTGCCGGTGCAGAACTGTTGGAAGACACACCGGAAGCCTTCGCTGATTTTGACTACAACTTAAACCATGAACTGGCCTTGCATTCAGCCAACCGCATTTATGTGCTGATCCTTAATGGTTTCCGTGGTCTGTACCGTAAAATTGCGACTTTCTATTTTTCACAGCCGGAATCCCGTGAGCTGGCACGCCGCTACTACCACCAGTTAAAACTGTACGCAGAAGCAGGTAAACATGACGAAGTCGTGATGGCTGTGCGTAAATACGGGAAAGAGTCAGGTAAAGTCTGGTCAGCATTGCGGCCGGACATTCCGAAAGATCTGGTTGAATAAATTAAAAACGCCGCTTAATTGCGGCGTTTTTTTTGCGGTTATCAGCATGCCTCAACAGGTTCGCGTTTTCACCGGCGCCGGCCAATAATGACTTGTCAGAGCAGACTGAACTTCATATCATTATAGAATATAAGATATTCCATTTGGTTATAAATAGGCTGCATCATGTTTCCATCCCGCAATGACCGTTGTCCGGCGGAAGTGTATCTGGACAATAATGCCACCACTGCCGTATTGCCATGCGCCGCAGCTGCGGTGTTGCACCATATGCAAACCTGTTTTGGCAATCCGAGCAGTAGTCACAGCACCGGCATTAAAGCCAAAGTGGAACTGGAGCTGACCCGTCAGCTGGCCCGCCAGGTTATTGGTGCCAGCAGAGGCCAGATAGTGTTTACCTCCGGCGCGACAGAAGGGATCCAGACATCGATTGTTTCGGCATTGCTTGATGCACGCAGTCGCGGCAAAACCGGCCCGCAAACCCTGTTGTTGTATGGGGCCACTGAACACAAGGCAGTACCCGAAAGCCTCAAGCACTGGAATCAGGTGCTGCAACTCGGTGCCACAGTACAGGCCATTCCGGTGGATCAGCATGGCATCCTGAACGAACAGGTATTAACTGAATTACTGCCACACGCGGCGCTGATTTGTACTATGGCCGCCAACAACGAAACTGGTGTCAAACAGGATCTGGTGCAGCTGGAATCGCTGATCCGCAAGGTCAATCCCAGCGTGCGCTGGATGGTCGACTGTGTGCAGGCGCTGGGTAAAATGTCGCTGGATATCGCCAACAGCAGCATCGACTATGCACCTTTCAGTGGCCATAAGCTTTATGCCCCTAAGGGGATTGGCTTTTTGTATGTGCGGGAAGGCGCGCCATATCAGCCATTTATCGCCGGCGGCGGTCAGGAAAGCGGTTTGCGTTCCGGTACTGAAAACTTACCCGGTATCGCAGCGCTGCATGCGATTTTTACCGAATTGCTCAAGCCAACAGGTTCGGTATTTCATGATGTTGTCACTTTATGGTCCTACCGGCAGCAGTTGCTGGAAGCGCTGACTGAGTTATTCCCGCAGTTGGTGTTGAACAGTGACGCCCCTTATATTGTGCCGACGACAATCAATTTTTCGGTGCCGGGGTTTCTGAGCAAAGATATTCTGGATCTGTTTGATGCCGGCAATATCCGTGTCAGTGCCGGTTCGGCCTGCAGTTCCAAAGCCAGCGGCAGCTTTGTGCTCGATGCGATGGGGCTGGAAGAATGGCGCAGCCAGGGTGCAGTTCGCTTGTCGTTTGGCCCGGCGATGTCAGCTGCCGAAATCGATGCCGCTTGCAAGGCCATTCGCCGGCTGGTGCCGGTAGTGCGTAATTGTTGTCTGGTGCTGAATGACGCGCAGGAGTCTGCAGCACTGCCGCTGTCTGGCCTGACTCAGCTGAAATACGAAGATTTGTGTAGTTATTTGCTGGTCTGCCCACAAAGCCGCGAAGCGGTGGTGATAGATCCGGTTGAGCCGTTGATGAACCGGCTGGTAAATCTGGTGCAGGGGCAGGGACTGCAGCTCAAAGCGGTGTTGGAAACTCACCAGCACCAGGATCATCCTTCTGTGCGTGCAGATTTCCTGAATGCCTTGGGCATTCATCAGTTGCCCTCAGTGAACGACAATGGTTGGCCTGACGGCCCTGAACTGAAAGTGGGGGCATTTGTGCTGCAGACACTGGCAACGCCGGGCCATAGTGCCGATAGTCTCAGCTTTCTGTTATATCGCGACCAGCAGTTGCTGGCGGCTTTTGTCGGGGATTTGTTGTTGCCTGGTGGTTTCGGCCGGCTGGATTTAACCGGCTCTGACTCTGAAGCTTTTGTCCACAGCCTGCATCAGCTGCAACAAGTGCTAAAGGCCGACACGCTGTTGCTGAGCAGTCACGACTACGCGCAGCGCTTTTTCACAACCTGGCACTTAATGACGCAGGAAAATCCTGAAATTACTGAAATGCTGCAGGCCGGCACTTTGTCAGCACGCTGGCAAGACAAACTGGCCCAGCAAAGCCTACAGCTGCAACAACAGCAGCAATATCAGTGCGGTATTGTTGAGGTCAGTTACTCAGATGCAAAAGCCCTGGTAGGGCCGGCGGACATTGCTGCTCTACTCAATCATTATCCACAGCTACAGATTGTCGATGTGCGTGAGCCGCATGAACAAATTGCCGGTGAAATTGAACCGCTATTGCCTCAAGATGCGAAAGTACAACATTGGCCATTGTCGCAGCTGGCCTGGGCGCTCATCAGTGGTGCTATCGAACCGTCACAACAATTATTGCTGGTTTGCCGTTCAGGCAACCGCAGCCTGCTGGCCGCGAAGATCCTGAACCGGCTGGGCTTTGAACAGGTCTATAACCTCAAAGGTGGCGTTGCGCTGTTAAGTTAACCCGACAGGCTTTGACATCAAAACAAACCCCGCCGCAGCGGGGTTTTTTATCTAAAACACAATTGACTATGATGGAACTGACTGCTGCTTCAGTAAAAAAAGCGTTGCAATGGATTGAGCCAACGCGTCAGGCCTTCTTTAAACTGCAGTGGTGCACTTAACACCGATAAACATAAACAAGGCTCGTCACTGATGTTGCGTGGCTTATGTGTATCGTCCGGTGAGTTAATAATCAAATCGCCGGGCACATAACGGCCGTGTTCATCCACCATTTCGCCGGACAACACTAATGTCATTTCCAGCCCCTGATGGGTGTGCAATGGCACATCAGTTTGCTTGTCAATAAACAGCAATGAAGCGTGATGTGGTTCGCCTGACGGCAATCTTGCAGTCGCAATGCCGCCCATACTGAGCCATTTGCTGCGTTTACCGGCGATACGGCGCAGGCTGCGTGGCAGCTCAAACTGGTAACCGCCAATACTCAGCTGACTGTCCGGTTGTACTGCCGGTTTGGCCTGAGGCAACTGCGGCGTAGCCATGATTTGGTTCATCATTTCCAGCCAGTCGCTGCTGTGGACTTCAGTTGCATTTGTCGCCGGATTGGCGGCGGCAAGTTCTGCACCTAAGTCGGTTTCTATATCATGGCGCAACTGCTGGCAATGCGGGCAGTAGTCCAGGTGCGTGGCGATTAACAAGGCCACTTCTGCATTCAGGCTGCCATCGCAATACAATTCCAGCAAGCTGATGCTCGGGTGATGATTAACGCTCTGAGTCATCCAGCGCCTCTCTTAAACGGTCTAAAGCCAAACGGATCCGGGATTTGACGGTACCCAGCGGAATGCCAAGTAACTCAGCAACTTCCTGGTGGGACATCTCTTCAAGGTATACTTTTTCCATTACCAGCCGCTGAGCGGGTGGCAGTGCGGCGAAATGTGGCGCCAGCTTTTCAGTGATAAGCCACAGCTCCCATTTTTGCGTCTGATGATCTTCAGCTTCCGGGTAATCGCCGTCAGCCCATAAATCATCGGCGGAAATATCATCCTTGCGGCTTTGTTTTTTCCGCAGCATGTCAAAGCGGACATTGCGCGCGATGGTAAAAATCCAGGTTGAGGCACAGCCGCGGTTTGGGTCAAACAACGCGGCTTTCTGCCAGACGTTCAGCAAAGTGTCCTGTACCATTTCCAGTGCTTGTTGTTCGTTGCCAAACATTTTGATGCCAAAAGCGCGCAGCCTTGGGGCAAAATACCCAAACAGCTCCTGATAAGCCTGTTTGTCGCGACTCAGTGCAACCAGTGCCAGCGCCTGTTCCCATTGGCCCAGAGCGCGGGTTCTGGTCTC
>CAMLNG010000113.1 GCA_946481195.1 uncultured Chromatiaceae bacterium | reverse complement strand
ACGCATGCGCTCACCACCGATGCCATAAAATTCGGCGTCAGGATATTGCTGTTTTAACGCCCGGATTAAATCTGCGCCGAGGATGTCGCCAGAATGTTCACCGGCGATCAGACCAATTCGAAGAGGAGTATTGTGCAAGGAGTTCATCCTGAAACAAGCAGCAGTTAAATGCCGGAACTGCTTTGCAACAGCACCGGCGCCACTATTCGCGAACCATTATTAGCGAAATGAGCCGCTAGCGAACGATACCGCGTGATGCATTTTCAATAAAGTCAGTGAAGGCTTTTAATTCAGGTAATTCAGCCGCTTTGCCGCTTAATTCAGCCAGCGCCTCTGGTACCGTCAAGCCTTGGCGATACAACACTTTATAAGCGCGACGGATCTCCAGGATAACTTCAGACGTAAAGCCGCGGCGTTTTAAGCCTTCGCTGTTAATGCCATGAGGTACTGCATGCGAGCCGTGCGCCATCACATAAGGCGGAACATCTTTGACCACAATAGAGCCGCCACCGATAAAGGCATGAGCGCCAATATGGCAGAACTGATGAATACCACTCATTCCACCGAGAATAGCCCAGTCGCCGATATGAACATGACCAGCCGCCTGAGCGCCGCTGGCGAAAATAACATCGTCGCCAATGACACAATCATGTGCGACATGGCTACTGTTCATATACAGGCCACGACTGCCGATTTGCGTGATGCCTTTGTCCTGGATAGTACCGCGGTGCACCGTGCAGTTTTCGCGGAATACGTTGTCGTTGCCGATGATCAGCTGCGTCGGTTCATTGCGGTATTTTTTATCCTGACAGGCTTCGCCAATACTGCAAAACTGGAAAAAATGGTTACCCGAGCCAATCCGGCTCGGGCCTTTGATCACCACGTGGGATTCCAGAATACAGTTGTCACCGAGCTCGACATTGGCACCGATATAACAAAAAGGTCCAATCCGGACATTTGCGCCAATTTTGGCGCCGGCTTCAATCACCGCACTTGGATGGATCATATTAAAGCTCTCTTCTGGCACACATAATCTGAGCAGAACAAACCACCTGCCCGTCCACTTTGGCTTCGGCAGAAAACTTCCAGATATTGCGTTTTTCTACCAGGAACTTCACTTCCAGAATTAACTGGTCACCCGGCACTACTGGTTTTTTAAAACGGGCTTCGTCAATGCCGGCAAACAAATACAGTTCGTTTTCTTTGCGTTCGCTGACCGTTTTGAAACCGAGTAAACCTGTGGCCTGCGCCATCGCTTCCAGGATCAACACGCCAGGGAAAATTGGCAGATTGGGAAAATGGCCAGTGAAAATCGGTTCGTTAATCGTGACATTTTTCACCGCTGTCAGCGTTTCGCCGGGGACATAATCCAGCACGCGGTCAATCAGCAGAAACGGATAGCGATGTGGCAATAATGCCATGATTTCCTGGACTTCCAGTGTGTTTAATGCAGTAGCCAAAATGATTCCTCTGTCTGAAAAGAAGCGTTGCCGTCCCGTGCTTATTCGGCAGCCGGGCCGGCGGCAGGTGTCAGGGCAGCCACTTGCTGCTCCAGTTCACGCAAACGCTGATACATCTGATCCAGCTGCCGGTAACGGGCACTGTTTTTGCGCCATTCCAGGTTGGTTGCAGCTGGCATCCCCGACGAGTAAATCCCTTTTTCGGTGATGGATTTTATGATCATCGACATGCCGGTGATCTGCACGCCGTCGCAGATCTCCATGTGGCCATTGATGGCACAGGCGCCACCGATGATGCAATATTTGCCAATCTTAGTACTGCCTGCCACGACAGTACAGCCGGCGATAGCGGTATGGTCACCAATTTGCACGTTGTGGGCGATTTGTACCTGATTGTCGATAATGCAGTTGGTACCAATCACAGTATCTTCTAACGCCCCGCGGTCGATAGTGGTGCTGGCACCAATCTCACAGCGGTCGCCAATGACGACGGTGCCAACCTGCGGGATCTTCAGCCAGTTGCCGCGTTGGTTGGCAAAGCCAAAACCATCAGCACCCAGCACGGCACCACTGTGTACAATGCAATCCGCACCGAGCCGTACCCGGTGATAAATACTGACATTGGCCCAGATTTTACAGCCGGCTCCAATCACTGCCCCTTCGCCGATAAAACAACCCGGACCGATTTGTACATTATCGCCAATCACAGCGCCGGCGCTAATCACCACATGGTGGCCGATAGCAACATTCTGGCCGATGCTGGCATCGGTCGCGATCTGTGCGGTCGATGCTATACCAGTGGCAGCGCGTGGGGTGGTATCCAGTAGCTGTGCGACTTTGGCAAAAGCGACATAAGGATCAGGCACGACCAATGCTGCAACCGGACAAAATTCTAAATCCGCGGCTGTCAGCAAGACCACAGACGCCTGGGTTTGCTGCAGATACTTGCGATATTTACTATTGGACAGAAAAGTGATCTGCCCTGAAGCAGCATTTTCTAATGTGGCAACGGCGCTGATGATCTCAGCGCCGTCTCCGTGTAGCTCAGCTGATAACAACTGAGCCAATTCAAGCAGGGTAAAAGCTGACATTATTTCGCTTTGCTAACCTGAGCAACAACAGCTGAAGAGATGTTGTATTCTGGTTTGGCATACACTGCCGCTTCAGCATTTAATACGACGTCATATTGTTCTTTTGCTGCGATTTGGTCGATGGCTGATTTGATCAGCGCCTGCAGTTTATTACGCTCTTCGTTTTCACGGGCGCGGATTTGCTCAGACAGTGGACGAGCCAGTTGTTCGTACTGCTGTTGCTGCTTGCCGATATCTTCCTGCAGTTTTTTCTTCTGGTCTTCGCTCATCGTTGAACCGTCACGTTTGAATTTCTCAACGTTGAAGGCGATGTCTTTTTCCAGTTTTTGCACTTCAGCAATCTTGCCACCGAATTCGGCTTTCATCGTTTCCTGTAATTTCGCTGCTTGTGGCAGTTGCGAAAACACTTCACGTACATCAACAAAACCGATTTTCATTTCTTTAGCAGAGACGGCACCCGCCATCATCACACCGGCAACTAACAATGCTGTTTTAGAAAAAGCTGACTTAAACATGTTTCCTATTACCTCGAATAATATTTTTTAGAATGTAGTACCGATGTTGAAGCTAAAGTTCTCTTGCTCATCACCTTCATATTTGCGGATGATCTTCGCGAGACTAAAGGTTAATGGGCCCATCGGAGAGATCCATTGCACTGTTAAACCGGCCGAAACGCGCATCATACCTGCATCTGAATAATCCAGCAAACCCGGCTGGTAATACGAGGAATCCAGTGCCTGAGTCAATCCGTCATAGCGGCTGATGTCAAATTCTGTATCCCAGACGTTACCGGCGTCGACGAACAGACTGGTCCGTACTGAGTTGGCATAATCTTCTTTCAGGAATGGTGTTGGGGTAATCAGCTCCAACGTACCAATTGCCATCGCGTTACCACCGAAGGAGCGACGTGACACCTGATAAGTATCATACTTTGACGAATTTGGCAGACCACTGGATGAACCATTAAACGGATCCGGTAAACCCGGTATCGCACTGACATAACGGTAAACCGCACGCGGACCGATGACGCGGTTTTCGAAACCACGGAAGTTCTGACCACCGGCATAGAAACTGTCGTTAAACGGCAATGTGTGGTCATAACCATTTTCACTGCCGTAACCGTTACCATATCCCAATTCAAGCTTACTCAGGAACGACCAGGCATGGTCACTGCTCAGCGGAATATAATGCCGCGCTTCAAAGTTAGTTTTGAAATAGGTCAAATCCGAATTTGGCGTCGTGACTTTGATATTGGCTCCGAGGTACGAACCATCCGTTGGGAATGTCCCGCGGTTTAACGTACTCATGACCCAGCCGGCTAACAGTTCGTAGTTGGTAAACTTGTAAGCAGCATCCGGATTCGCCGCATCAATCAATACACCACGGAAATGGCGGATTTGGTCAAATTCCTGAATCGAATTGATGTCGTTCCACACCACGTTGACGCCAAAATTTAACCGGTTAAAGTCGTTCAGCGGATAACCAAAGTTAACCCCTGTACCGTAACTCTTCTGGTTATAGGCTTCAAGGCCGGCTCGGCTGCCGTCGAAGTCGGAATAGAACACCGAACCACCCAAGCTGACACCATTGAGCGTGAAATACGGGTCGGTGAAAGATAAATTGACGGACTTCTGATACTTGTTGGTATTAAAACTAATACCAGCCGAGTTACCGCTGCCGAGGAAGCTTTGCTGCTCCACGCCAAACTGGAACGCCAGGCCCTGATAGCTACCAAAAGACACACCGGCGTTAAAACTGCCTGACGGCCGTTCTTTAATTTTAAAAGTCACATCGACTTTGTCATCTACACCCGGTACATCTTTAGTTTCAAACTCAACCTTTTCAATATACGGCAGACGCTGGATAAAGAGTTTTGACATCTCCAGCCGGTCATTGGATAACCAAGAACCTTCCATCTGGCGCATTTCACGACGGATAACTTCGTCTTTGGTCGACGCGTTACCAGTCACAGCAATGCGGTTGACATAGACGCGTTTGCCAGGTGCAACGTTAATCGATAACGCCACTTCTTTGGTGTCATCGTTGATGTTGGTGCTGGTGCGAACTTTCGAGTTGGCATAACCGAAGCTGGCCAGGAACTTGGCGATACTCTCTTCGGTGTAAGTAACTAAGGCGCCGTTATAAAGCTGACCGTCTTTTAACGGCAGCATGGCTTTAATCAGCTCATCCTGGCCAATCAGGTCACCGACGAACTCAATGCCTTTGATGGTGTATTGCACGCCTTCTTTCACTTGCAGCGTCACATACACAGAATTTTTATCCGGGCTGACAGCAACAGTATTGGATTCGATATCAAAGCGCAGGTAGCCGCGGTCTAAATAATAACTGCGGATCTTTTCCAAATCGCCCTTCAGCGTATCTTTCTGATAGCGGTCTGATGACATAAAACGCCACCACGGCAAATCAACCATCGACTCAATGTCTTTCATGATCTCTTCATCGCTGAACAGTTCATTACCGACGATATTGATTTGACGCACAGACGCAGCGTCGCCTTCTTTGAATTCAAGCTTCAGATTGACGCGATTACGCGGCAGATAAGTCAGTTTGATTTCGACTTTGGCGTTGTATTTACCGACGCCATGGAAGAATTCGGTCAGGCCATTTTCCAGTTCGCGGATAATGGTTTTGTCCAGCTGCTCACCGACGATGATCTTCTGGTTGGTCAGACTTTCCTGTAACTGTTCTTCTTTGATGTCTTTGTTGCCGTCAAATTCCACGGCATTGATGGTCGGACGTTCTTTCACCCGGTAAATAATGGCATTGCCATCGCGCAGCACTGTGATTTCATCAAAATGGCCGGCTGCATATAAGGTCTTGATACTTTTAGATAAGGTATATTCTGTAACTGTGTCACCGATGTTAAACGGTAAATTATTCAGGGCTGCACCTAAAGCGACGCGTTGTAAGCCTTCCACCTGAATGTCTTGTACAGTAAAAGATTGTTCAGCGAGCACCGACGCGCTGGCAGAGGCCAGCCACATCGCAGCTACTAATCGTTTAATTGTCATTGTTTTGGACTACTTATGATTAGTTATTACAAACGAGAAATATCGTTGAGCAGCGCAATTCCCATTAACATCAGCAGAACGAAGGCTCCGATTTTAAAACCTGTCTCCTGCGCTTTCTCAGAGACCGGCCTGCCGCGTATTAGTTCCACGACAAGATACATTAAATGGCCGCCGTCCAAAATAGGCAGAGGCAGTAAATTTACCACACCGAGATTGACGCTGATTAAAGCCAGAAAGGATAAAAACGCAATCAAACCAAGGTCTGCACTGCTACCGGCACCCTGGGCAATCGAAATAGGCCCGCTTAAATGTTTCACCGACACATCGCCGAAAATCAGTTTACCGACCATTGAAAAGCTTAAGCGCACCAGTTGCCAGGTTTTTTGCATGCCCTGCCAGACCGCTTCCAGCGGACCATATTGCAGCGTGCGAATATACTGCGGGTCTACCGGCTTCACCTTTGGTGACACACCCAAAAAGCCCTGATGGAAACCATCAGCCGTTTGCTGCGACGCCGGAGTTACGCTGAGCGTCAGCGGCTGGCCTGCCCTCTCAATCATTAAAGTTAAAGTCTTACCCGGGCTATTCTGGATCACTTTTACCATACTGGCCCAGTCTGTCAGCGCGACACCTTCCAGCACCCGCAACTTATCATCCAGTTGCAGACCGGCAGCTGCCGCCGGACTACCGGGCTGGACAGCGCCCACTTCCAGTAAAGGTCTGGCTTGTACCGGCACAATCCCCAGACTGCCAAACACTGAATCATGTTCAGGGTCAAACTGCCAGCCGGTCAGATCGAGCTGTACATCAGCACCCGGACTGTCGGTGTCGTCAGCCATAGTCAGTGTTACGCTGTCGCGGCCAATCTGTTCGAGTAACAACAGCTGCACGCCTTGCCAGTCCTGCACCGTTTCGCCATTGACAGCAACAATCTGCTGATTAGGTAGATAAGCCCTGGCCGCGATCGAATCCGGAGCGACTTCAGCCACCACAGGACGCAAGCTTGGCACACCAATCAGGTACATCAGCATCAGCGCGAAAATAGCAAACAGGAAATTTGCCACAGGGCCTGCGGCAATCACCGCCATCCGTTGTGGTACTGTTTTGCTGTCAAAGGCCAAATCGGCAAATTGTGGCAATACCGGGTCGACGCGGCCATCCAGCATGCGCACATAACCACCAAGCGGTATAGCCGCGATGACAAATTCAGTGCCTTGTTTGTCGCGCCAGCTGAACAGGGTTTTGCCAAAACCAATCGAAAAACGTTTCACCAGAATGCCGTTTTTCCGTGCCACCCAAAAATGACCAAATTCGTGCACAGTTACCAGCAAACCCAGCGCAACCACAAAACTCAGCAGATTCCACAGAAAATCTGGCATCAGACAAAATCCTTTAATAACAACTGCGAATAACTACGGGCCTGCGCATCCAGCGCCAAAATCTCTTCCAATTCGGCAACTTTAGTTGCGGCGAAATGTGCCAGCACCCGCTCGTTCAGCGCGGCAATCTGCGGGAAACGGATTTGGCTGCTTAAAAACGCCTCTACAGCGATTTCATTAGCGGCGTTTAACGCAGTCGTCGCGCCCTGTCCGGCAGCGCAAGCCTGCTGCGCCAACAATAAACAAGGATAACGGCCGTAATCCGGCTGTTCGAAGGTAAAAGCCGGCACGTCAAAAAAGTTCAGCGGTTTCACGTTAGACGCGATGCGCTGCGGGAACGCCAGCGCGTGCGCAATAGGTGTGCGCATATCAGGATTGCCCAGCTGCGCCAGTACAGTGCCGTCGGTATATTGCACCATAGAATGAATAATACTTTGTGGGTGGATCACCACCTGAATGTCACTGACTGCGCAATTAAACAACCAGCGTGCTTCGATAAATTCCAGGCCTTTGTTCATCATGGTCGCACTGTCGACCGAAATCTTTTTCCCCATACTCCAGTTCGGGTGGGCAACCGCCTGTTCAGGGGTGATCTGGTCAAATTCAGTCAGAGGCTTTTGCCGGAACGGGCCACCGCTGCCAGTCAGCAGGATTTTAGCAATGCCGGCGCTTGCCAGTTCACTTTGATAACAATGTTGCTGTAAAGGCGCTGGCAGGCACTGGAAAATAGCGTTGTGTTCGCTGTCGATTGGTAACAATGTGGCGCCATGTTGCTGCACAGCTCGGATAAACAGCTCGCCACTCATTACCAGCGCTTCTTTGTTGGCCAGCAACACAGTCTTGCCAGCTTTGACCGCGGCAAGCGTTGGCAACAAACCGGCTGCACCAACAATGGCCGCCATCACAATATCAGCGTCCGGATGCGCTGCGAGATCAGCCAGCGCCTGCGCACCGCTCAGCACTTCGGTCGCTATACCGGCTTGTTGCAACTGCCGGCGTAATTCTGCCGCATCTGTGGCATCCGTTAACGCAGCGAAGCGTGGTCTGAATGCGATGCATTGCTGCAGCAGCACATCAAGCCGTTTTCCGCCGGTGAGCGCCAGTACCTGATACAACTCAGGATGCTGGGCAACCACATCAAGCGTGCTGCAACCAATAGAACCGGTCGCGCCTAAAATCACCACTTGTTTTGGCATCAGAAGCCACCAAACAGCGCGACAAAAATGGCAAATAACGGCGCTGTAGCGGTCAGGCTGTCAATCCGATCTAACATACCGCCGTGGCCTGGAAAAATACTGCCGCTGTCTTTAAGGCCAGCGACTCGCTTAAACATACTTTCCGACAAATCACCAAATACTGACAAAATAGTCAGGATCACCGCAGCCCCAAACCACAACGTGGTTTGTTCCGGCCAGTGCAGGCTAGCAGCCACTGCAGTCACTAACAACAACACAAATAAAAGACCACCGGCAAAACCTTCCAGCGTTTTGCCCGGGCTGACGTCGGGCATTAATTTATGTTTGCCAAAAGGTTTACCGATGACATAACCACCGATATCGGCCGCCCAAACCAGCCCCAGCATCAGGCAGATCAACCAGGCACCGGTAAAACTCGATTGTTCATAGTTCACCTGCCGCACCAGCCAAATCGCCGTGAAGCTTGGTACTAAGGTCAGGATCCCCATCAAAATTTTGATAATACGGGACTGGGACCACAGTTTTTGCGAGGTGCGGAAGCTCAGGACCAGCAGGACAGCGACTAACCACCAAATCACACCGAGCCACAACAGGGCATCAACCGTGTAATTACTTTGGACCGGCCAGTGCAGATCAGACGGTGTCGCAAGATAAACCAGGCCATATAACATGGCGATTAAGGTTGTAAACGCGGTTTTACTGCTCGGGGTATGCCAGCCGCAAAAACCAGCCCACTCCCAGGCTGCCACGGAAAAAGCAGTCGCAAGAAAAATAGCAAAGCCGACCGGCGGTAAATAAAACACCGCGCCAAGCGCCAGCGGTGCCAGCACTAAGGCTGTGATCACCCGTTGTTTAAACAAATTCGTTATCCTTGTACAGTTGCGCCAGCCAGCTCGCGAATTTGCGCACCGGTGCAGCCAAAACGACGCTCGCGGCTGACAAAACTGGCAATAGCGTCAGCAAACACCTGATCGTCAAAATCTGGCCATAAGGTATCAATAAAAAGCAGCTCCGCATAGGCAGCCTGCCACAGCAAAAAATTGCTGATGCGGATGTCACCGCCGGTGCGGATCATCAGATCAAGCTCCGGCTGCTCGTGCATTTGGATATGACTAGCGAGTAAATTTTCATCGATGTCTTCTGCGCGTAAAGTCCCGGCAGCGACCTGCCGCGCGAGTTGCTGTGCGGCTTGTGCAATATCCCAACGGCCACCATAGTTGGCGGCGACGTTTAAGGTCAG
>CAMLNG010000112.1 GCA_946481195.1 uncultured Chromatiaceae bacterium | reverse complement strand
GGTATCTGCTTCGTCTGAATCACCGTCTTCACTTTCTTCGTCGTCACCGGAAATATCGGCGTCTTCGTCGGCAAGTTCTTCTTCCGGCACATCAGAACCGATATGGGTAGCTGTTGGCGGCAGATCGTCGACTTCGTTAGGGTCAACGAAAGCGGTGACGATGTCACTTAAACGGATTTCTTCGGCTTCAAATTTGTCCCACTGTTCCAGCAGGTAAGTGATGGCTTCCGGGTATTCTGCGACCGACGTTTGCACCTGGTTGATGCCGTCTTCGATGCGTTTAGCGATGTCAATTTCGCCTTCGCGGGTCAACAGTTCTACGGTACCCATTTCGCGCATGTACATCCGGACCGGGTCCGTTGTACGACCAAGCTCTTTGTCCACACTGACCAGCGCTTGCGCGGCTTCTTCCGCGGCGTCTTCGTCAGGGGTTGCGTCCGACATGATTAAGTCATCAGCATCAGGTGCGGTTTCGCAAACCTGAATGCCCATGTCGTTAATCATGCGAATAATATCTTCGATCTGGTCAGAGTCGATGATATCTTGTGGAAGGTGATCGTTTACTTCAGCAAAAGTTAAATAACCTTGTTCCTTACCTTTTAAGATAAGAAGCTTTAATTGCGACTGAGGATTTTGCTCCATAGAGGCTGCTCTTCCACCCGATATAGTTAGTTTTCAAAAATGCGAATGCGGGATTATAACAAAGCGCGGCTTTTCTAGCCAGCAAAGGCCCCACTGCTTCACGGTTATTTCGTCTTAAATGCCTTTAACAACATGGCATATTCCTGACGTTCAGCCAGACTGAGTTTCGTCAGCTGGTCTTTGCGTTGTAAGGCTTCCAGCCGCTGTTGCAGATACTGATCTTCAATAGCTCTGAAGGTATCCAGAAAATCTGCAGTTAGTTGTTCATCTGCTACCTGATGTTCCCATAGCGCCAATTTGCTCAGAATGTTGTATTCGACCGCGCCCCGCCAGTGTTCGAGCAGTTGTGCTGTGGTCAAATCCGGTTGCTCAAGCAACTTGTGTTGCAGTGCCAGTAAAATCTCAATACCCGGCAGATTGGCATGCGCCAGTTCCGGAGCTTGCGGCATCACTGCAGCCAAAGCCGGGTGTTGCAATAACAATGCAATTGCCCGGCGCATTGGCGTAATTTTAGTTGCTGTTGTCACCGCGGGGTTGGTTTTAGCAGTTTTCGTTGCTACCGGATTAGATCTGGGTCTGCCAACTAAATTTGCCAACCGGTCTAACAAAGTTTCGCGATAAAATTCACTTGGAATTTGCAGGATCAGCTCATTGGCTCTGTTCCATAACGCCGACTTCCCAGCATCACTATTCACATCCATTTCAGCCAGCAAATGCTCAAACATATAATTACTCAGTGTTTGAGCCTGCTGCAGACGGCTGATAAAGGCATCTTTGCCTTCCTTGCGTACCAGTGTATCCGGGTCTTCGCCATCCGGCAGAAACACAAACTTTAGCTCTACACCATCTTTCAGATGAGGTAACGCGCTTTGCATGGCACGCCAGGCGGCGTCACGACCGGCACGGTCGCCGTCATAACAACACACCACGGTTGGCGTATACCGAAACATCGTCTGCATATGGTCGCCGGTCGTGGCGGTGCCAAGGCAGGCGACCGCAAATTCGATACCGAATTGCGATAACGCCACCACATCCATATAACCTTCTACGACCAGCAACATGGATAAACGTTCCTGTTGCTGGCGTGCCTCATAAAGGCCATAGAGTTCGCGGCCTTTGTGGAACAACCGGGTTTCCGGCGAGTTTAAGTATTTAGGCGTACCCTCACCCAAGACTCTGCCACCAAAGCCAATGACCCGGCCACGTTTATCCCGGATTGGAAACATCAGGCGGTCGCGGAAAAAATCGTATTCCCGGCCGTTGTCATTGCGGTTGGTTAGTTTCAGCTCAAACAACTGGTCACGGCCGGCGCGGGTCGTAGCCAGTTGTTTGAGCAGTAAATCCCAGCTGTCCGGCGCATAGCCTATACCGTATTTCTGGATGGTTTCGCTGGATAATCCGCGTTTTGCCACGTAGGCGAGGGCGTGTTCACTATGTTGCAGCTGTGCCTGATAAATCTTTGCCGCTTTTTCCATCTGGCTGTAATCATCGGCACTGCCTTGCTGATAAGCCTTTTGTCCACCTTCGCGTGGCACTTCCAGATGATGTATTTTGGCCAGTTCTTCAATGGCCTCAACAAATTCAAGTTGCTCAAATGCCATCATAAAACTGATGGCATTGCCGTGTGCACCGCAACCAAAACAATGATAAAACTGTTTGTCGGCGCTGACAGTAAAGGATGGTGATTTTTCGCTGTGAAATGGGCAGCAGGCCGCGTAGTTTTTACCGGCTTTTTTCAGCGGCACCCGCTGATCAATCAGCTCGACGATGTCGGTACGGGCCAACAGGTCGTCAATAAAGGGTCTTGGGATTTGTCCTGCCACCTTTTTCCTTCCTGCTCAAATGCCTACGCCAGAAAAAGACAAACCGTGCGCGAGGGCACGGTATTGCAGTTTACAGCTGAATATGGTGACAGACCTGGTAGTTTCGCGATTTAACTTAATCGGGATTTGACTAAGCCGCTTAGTGCACCCATGTCGGTACGACCTTGCGCTTGTGGTTTCAACCACGCCATCACTTTTGCCATGTCCTGCATGCCAGCTGCGCCAGTAGCGTTGATAGCCTGAGTTAACAGATCATCCAGCTCGGCAGCGGTCAATGGTTGCGGCAAAAACTGCTCGATTACGGCGATTTCAGCCAGCTCAGTGTCGGCTAAATCTTGTCTGCCGGCAGCGAGAAATTGCGACGTCGATTCTTTACGCTGTTTCACCATTTTGGTTAACACAGCCAGAACGTTCGGATCGTCGGGTTGGATTTGCGCATCGATCTGGCGTTGTTTGATCTCAGCCAGTGCCATGCGGATAGTGCCAAGACGTACTTTGTCTTTGGCCCGCATGGCGTCTTTCTGCGCTTCCTGAAGTTGCTCGAGCAGAGCCATAGTCAGCGGTAACAGGTCTTAGTAAAGCTTGATGCGACGAGCGTTTTCGCGTGACAGCTTCTTCATGTGACGTTTCACAGCAGCAGCTTTTTTACGCTTACGAACCCAAGTTGGCTTCTCAAAGAACTCTTTAGCGCGAACGTCAGCCAGAACACCGGCTTTTTCGCAAGAGCGTTTGAAACGACGTAATGCTACGTCAAACGGTTCGTTCTCTTTCACTTTCACTACAGGCATTAAAATCTCACCTCGGTTGATAGGACACCGCGACCCGGTCAGCGGCTAACCAATACGTTTAAAAATGGTGCGGCATTTTACTCAAAGAGCGACGATAAAGTAAAGCGATTTGGTCGATGACTGGTGCTGATTGGCTAAAACCGTTACAATCCGCGGCTTTGGGCCTGTTGCCAGAGGATATTCATGCGGGTTTTAGGTATCGAAACGTCCTGTGATGAGACCGGAATAGCGATCTTTGACACAGAAAAAGGCCTGATGAGCCACATTGTTTACAGCCAGATCCCGTTACATGCGGACTACGGCGGCGTGGTCCCTGAACTGGCGAGCCGCGATCATATCAGAAAAACCCTGCCGTTAGTCAAACAAGCTTTGACTGAGGCCGGTTGTGATGCCAGTGCTATTGATGGCGTTGCGTATACAGCGGGCCCTGGCCTCGCCGGTGCTTTGCTCGTCGGTGCAGCTATTGGCCGCAGTCTGGCGTTTGCCTGGGGCAAGCCCGCCTTGGCTGTGCATCATATGGAAGGTCATTTGCTGGCCCCAATGCTGGAAGCCAACGCCCCGCAGTTTCCGTTTCTCGCTCTGTTAGTCTCGGGTGGGCACACGCAACTGGTGCGGGTTGATGGCATTGGCCGATATCAGTTGCTTGGCGAATCCATCGATGACGCAGCCGGTGAAGCTTTTGACAAAACCGCAAAGCTAATGGGACTGGATTATCCTGGCGGGCCACTGTTGGCCAAACTTGCGGCTTTGGGCGATGCGAAAAAGTATCCGTTTCCACGGCCAATGACTGACAGGCCAGGCCTTGATTTCAGTTTCAGCGGGCTAAAAACCGCCGCCGCCAATGTGATTGCCGCGGAAGGCAAAACGCCACAGGTTCAAGCCGATATCGCTGCGTCATTTCAACAGGCCGTAGTAGATACCCTGGTGCTGAAATGTCGCAGAGCGTTGAAAGAAACCGGCCTGAAACGCTTGGTGGTGGCCGGTGGGGTCAGCGCCAATCAATCATTACGGCTGCAACTTGCTGACCTGATGCAATCTATGAAAGGTGAAGTGTTTTATCCGGGCAAAGAATTCTGCACCGATAATGGTGCCATGATTGCGTATGCTGGCTGGCAACGGCTGCGAGCCGGACAGTCGCAGGATTTGTCGATTGGCGTGACGCCACGCTGGCCGATGCAGCAGTTGCCGCCGCTCTGACAGAAACGTCAGAAAAAACGCCTGTGACCGCAGGCGTTTTTTATTGCAGACGCTGATGGGCAGTTCTTTGGCAATATTCAGCTTTTATTCTTTGGGCCGCTTGGTTTTGTCCCAAACCTTGGATTCAGTACCGTGCCACAGCCGCAATAAGTTTTGCCGGTGGCGGAACACAATCAGAATGCTGAGCATCAATACCGGGATGGTGTACAAAGGTTTGATAAACCAGGTGAAAATCGGGGCCAGACTCACTGTCACTATGGCAGCAAAAGAAGAATAACCCGTTGCACCAATCAGAATAATCCAGGTGGCGATTAATAGGCCGGCCAAATCCAGTCCAATCGGCATCATAGTGCCAAATGCCGTTGCAACAGCTTTGCCTCCTTTAAAACCGAAAAACAGCGGGTAGATGTGACCGAGACAAGCACAAATCGCAATCATACCCAGATAAAAAGCTTCAATTTTCAGGAAATATGAGCCCCAGACGGGGATGGTGCCTTTGAGCACATCAAACACCAGCACCAATACGGCAGGAAAGGTGCCGCCAAGGCGCAGGACATTGGTTGCTCCGGGATTGCCTGAGCCGTGCAGACGCGGGTCAGGCAGGCGAAATAGTTTGCTTACAATCACCGCAGATGACACTGAACCACAAAGATAGGCTAACAGCATCATCCCGCCAATCAGCGGGGTCATTAATGAAGTTCCTCAGTTATTGATTTTGCGTTAAGATCTGACCTTACCAGCAGAGCCGGTAGCAAGGCGCTCAGATTATAGACTTTTAGTATCTTTGCCTATCCGACCAGCCTCTGAATCTCCAGTCTCTTTATAACAGCGGAATAATCTGATGGATATCGTTTTTGTCAAACAACTGGCGATTGATACTGTGATCGGCGTTTACGAATGGGAAAAAACGATTCAACAGCGGCTGTTTTTCGATTTGGAACTGACTACAGACATTCGCGCAGCGGCCAGCGACGACGATTTACGCCTGACACTCGATTATGCAGTGGTTTGCCAGCGTGTCACGGCTCTGGTTCAGGCTGAACCGGTGGAATTGATTGAAACGCTGGCAGAACGTATTGCGGCGATGTTATTGCAGGAATTTGCTACCAGCCAGGTTTTGGTACAAGTCGATAAACCTGGTGCTGTGCCTGCAGCTCAGACCGTTGGTGTCCGCATTGTCCGGAGCCGTCTCTGATGGCCAGAATTTACATCAGTGTTGGTAGTAATATTCAGCGTGAAACCAACATTCGAGGGGCTGTAAACGAATTAGCACAAGCCTTTGGTCCCTTGCTGTTGTCATCTGTTTATGAAAGTGAAGCGGTCGGTTTTGTTGGCGATGCATTTTACAACCTGGTGGTTGGTGCAGACACTCAGCTCGGCGTGGCGGCAGTTGTCAGTTTGTGTAAGCAGATAGAAGATAACTATGGCCGGGTACGTGACGGGGTGAAGTATTGTGGCCGTAGTCTTGACCTTGATTTACTGACCTATGACCAGCTGATTTGTGCCGAACCCATAGAATTGCCTCGCGCGGAGATCCTGCAAAACGCTTTTGTGCTGCAGCCTTTGGCCGAACTGGCACCTGACACTTTACATCCAGTGACGCAGCAGCCTTACGCTGCCTTGTGGCAAGCCTACCGGGTGCCGCAAAAACTGTGGGTTGTGCCCTTTCAGTTCTGATATTTTGCTGGTCAGGCCTGTTCACTGTTGCTGAATTCACGACACTATTAACAGCTTTTTACATTTCTGTGCTGACATTTTGCGCGTTTCTCTGTCGTGGAGTCGCACAAACCGTGTTATTTTATACAGGTGTTTTTCGGTGGTTTCCTAAGGAGTCCTGAAATCACCTGACACATCCCCCTTATAACGCAACCTTGGCTCTTAATATGAAAATCCTGAAACCTGTGTTGATGTCTCTTGTGATCACCGCTGTGCTGGTTGGCACTGTCGTGGCCGTCAAAATGGACCAGTTTAGTGTGATGGCCGCAGGTGGCGGCCAGATCCAGCCACCGGAAACCGTCTCTGTCTTTGTTGCTGCTGAGCAACAATGGCCTAATACCTACACCGCCATCGGTACTGTTGAAGCGGATGAAGGCATCATGATTTCCGCACAGGTGCCGGGCAAAGTGAAGCGCATTACCTTTCAGTCTGGTGCTGAAGTCAAAGCCGGCGATGTGCTGATTGAGCAGGAATCGATTAACGAAGCAGCCCAGTTAAATGCCGCGCAAGCCCGCTTAAAACTGGCTAAAACCAGCTATCAGCGGATTAAAGAGCTGAAAACCAACAAACTGGCCAGCCAGAGTGAACTGGACACTGCTCTGCAACAAGTCGAATCGGCGCAGGGTGATGTGGATGACTTAAATGCAACGCTGCAGAAGAAACTGATCCGCGCGCCATTTGATGGCCGGGTTGGTATCCGCCAGGTTGACCTCGGTACTGATTTGCAGGTCGGCACTGCCATTGTATCTCTGCAGGCAACAAATCGCGTGCGGGTCAATTTCCCGGTGCCACAGGACTGGTTGAGTCAGATGAACACCGGTTTACCTGTTGAAGTTGCGACCGGTGGCCGCAGTAATCAGGTGGTAACAGGCGTTGTAACGGCGATTGGTACTGAAATCCATCCGGAAACCCGCAATGTCACAGTGCAGTCGTCGCTGGATAATGCCAGCAAATCGCTGGTGCCGGGCATGGCGGTAACAACCACAGTCACACTCAGCGACCCGCATTCAGTGTTAGCGGTACCTGCAGCCGCCATCATTTATGCACCTTATGGCGATACGCTGTTTGTCGTCGACGAGAAAGACGGCAAGCTGGTAGCGCGTCAGCAGTTTATTCAGACCGGCAAAGCGCTCGGCGACTTTATTGAAGTGACCAAAGGCTTAAAAACCGGTGAGAAAGTGGTCAGTGCAGGCGCTTTCAAATTGTTTAATAACCAGGCTGTGGTGATTGGTGCAAAACCGACACCGGAATTCAAAGCCAATCCAACGCCCACTGACAGTTAAGGCGCCACAGGCAGGTTTGTATGAAATATACCGATATTTTTATTAAAAAGCCGGTACTGGCGATAGTGGTCAGTTTGCTGATTTTACTGGCTGGTATCCAGTCGCTCAGCAGCTTGTCTGTGCGGCAGTACCCACGCAGCGATATCGCAGTGATCAAGATCACAACTGTGTATATCGGGGCGAACTCTGATGTGATCCGGGGTTTTATTACCTCGCCGATTGAGCGTGCCATCGCTTCTGCGGGCGGGATTGACTATATCGAATCACAAAGCAGCATGGGCGTGTCGACAATCACCGCCCATTTGCAACTCAACTATGACCCGTTGAAAGCGATGACGGAAATCAGTGCCAAAGTGAATCAGGTGCGGGGTGAACTGCCACCGGAAGCGGAAGTGCCTGCGCTGGCAATTGAAGCTGCTGACAGCCAGTTTGCCCAGGCGTACTTAAGTTTCAGCTCTGACATTCTGGAGCAGAACCAAATCACCGAGTTTTTAACCCGTTCGGTGCAACCGCGGCTGATAGCGGTGAATGGTGTACAAAAGGCAGAGATCCTCGGTGGCCGCACCTTCGCGATGCGGATTTGGCTGAAAACCGAAAAAATGGCGGCAGTTGGTGTGACGCCGGCGGAGATCCGTGCGGCATTACAAGCGCAGAACGTGCAGGCAGCCATTGGTCAGACCAAAGGTAGTTATACTCAGGTGAACCTGAACGCTAATGCCGGCCTGACCAATGTCGAAGACTTCCGGCGTATTGTGGTGCGGCAAAACGCCGACGGCGTGATCAGATTGGCAGATGTCGCGGACATTGTGCTGGGCGCAGACGATTACAGCGTTGAAGTGAACTATTCCGGTCAGACCGCCGTGTTTATGGGGGTGTTTGTCGCGCCGAATGCCAACAGCCTGGAAGTCATTCGCAATGTCACTGCTGAGATGGAAAAAATCAAAGCGGATTTACCGGCCGGTTTGTCGGGTGAAGTCTCTTATGACGCCACCAAGTATATTGACGCAGCCATTCAGGACGTGATTAAAACCCTGGCTGAAACGCTGATTATCATCATTATTGTGATTTTCCTGTTCCTCGGTTTTAGTCGTTCCGTGCTGATCCCATTGGTAGCAATTCCACTGTCGCTGATTGGCGCTGTGTTTATCATGCAGCTTTGCGGTTTCTCACTGAATCTGCTGACCTTATTGTCTATCGTTTTATCTGTCGGTCTGGTCGTCGACGACGCCATCGTGATGGTAGAAAACATAGAGCGGCATATTCAGGAAGGTTTAAAACCGTTTCATGCCTCTTTAGTGGCGGCCCGTGAACTCGCCGGTCCGATTCTGGCGATGACAGTCACGCTGATGTCGGTGTATATCCCAATAGGTCTGCAGGGTGGGTTAACCGGCACTTTATTCCGCGAATTCGCCATCACGCTGGCTGGCGCTGTCACCATCTCGGCTATCGTTGCTGTGACTTTATCGCCGATGATGGCGTCGCGGATGTTGTCACCGCACCGGGAGATCAAAGCGCCGTTGTCGAAGATTTTTGATCGGTTTGCTGCGTTTTACAGCCGCAAACTCAACGCCAGTCTGGAAAACCGCATCGGCGTCTACCTGTTCTGGGTTTTTATCTCGCTCTGTGTGGTGCCACTGTATGTGATGTCGAGCAAAGAGCTGGCGCCTACCGAAGATCAGGGCGTCATCTTTGGTATTGTCGACACGCCGGCTAACTCAACCATTGACCAGGCTTCGTTTTACGGTAAGCAGGTCAATGAAGTGTTTATGGGCGTGCCTGAGACTGACTTTACCTTCCAGATCACGTTCCCGACCGGTGGCTTCAGCGGCATGGTAACCAAACCCTGGGCTGAACGTGACCGTACCACGACTGAGATTTTGCCGGATGTGCAGCAGAAACTCAGCGAGATTGCCGGTGTGCGAATTCTGCCTATTACACCACCGTCTTTGCCAGGTGGGGGACAGTTCCCGATAGAGTT
>CAMLNG010000111.1 GCA_946481195.1 uncultured Chromatiaceae bacterium | reverse complement strand
TTTACAGCAGCTAAGCGCCGCTGAAACACCGGCCTGGTGGTGGGCGCAGCAGTGCCGTTTTGCGTTACAGGCTGGTGACAAAGCCACGCTGGACAGCGCCCGTGCTGCACTGAAACAACTGGAAAATCAAAGCGTCAGCAATGAATTTGCCGGCAGCGCCGCTGGATATAAATGCCAGCAACTGAGTAAATTCAGCGCCGGCGAGTCGATGGATACCCGCCAACTCAGTTTCCTCGCTTATCACAGCCTGACCGGGCGCGATGCGCCGGCGCTGCATGCCTGGATCGGGCTTGATTACGCCCGCGACGCGCTGCAAAGCGGTTTTTATGACAGTGCCGCCAATGCCGTTGGTCTGGTGCTTAGTATTGCCCGGCGCAATCAGTTGCCACAGCTCGAAGCCGACAGTCTGGCGGTGCAGGCTGAGCTCCAGCATGCCGCAGGTCAGGAACCGGAAGCCTTACGCAGCATCAGTCAGGCATTACCGCTGCAAACAGAGCCGCAGCAACTACAACGCTTACAGTTGACGCAGGCTGATATTCTGTTGACGACAGGGCGGCAACAGGAAGCGCAGGCCTTGTATCAAACGCTGTGGCAACAACAATTTTTACCGGCCGGGATGGCATTGCTGGCGCTTTATCTGCAGCAAGCACCTGCTGATGCGACACTGCAACTGAGCAATGAACTACAACTACAGGCTGTGCAAAGTGGTGACCGCGAATGGGTTGCCATCAGCCGGTTACGCCATGCCATGGTGCTGCTGGTCAGCGGTCAAACGTCAGCAGCGCAGGCATATTTTGACGACGCCGGCGGCTGGCTGATCCAGCACCGGCTGGCGCTGTATTTACCTGAATTACAACGTTGGGCGCAGCTGTTAGCATTACACGGCCAGCATCAGGCTGCATTTGACGCACTGCAGCAAAATTTGCGCTTGCAACGTCAACTTGATGCGCAAGAGCACAACAGCCAGGCGCAGCTTAGCAGCACGCTGCTAATTGCCGAACAACGCAGTCGCGAGCTGAAATTGGTCGAGCTGCAGCAACAACTGCAGTTAAGCCGCACGGCGGCAGAGAGCAGCACTGGGCAAATCTGGCGGCTGAGCCTGTTGTGCGCTGCGCTGGCAGCCTTGCTGCTGTTGCTATTGTGGCGACTGGTCGGGCGGCGGGGTTAACCTGGCGAACTCTTATCGACAGGACGCTGCGCAGCTATGTAATGGTTGCCGCCTTCGTCCTGATATTGCGCCAGCAGCTGCAATCCGGCCTGCTGCAGCAGCTGTTGGTAGACGTCTATACCGAGTGAAACCGACTCCTGCCCGGTCAACACATCAACCCAGCAACAAGGCTGCGCCGGCGCACTGAACAGCCATAAGCCACCCGAGGCCAGCGCCGCAGCGACTTTATTAAACAACTGGCGCTGTGATGCCTCCGGCAATAAAAACAACACCCCGACACAAAGCACACCAGCAAACTGACGCTGAAAAAAGTCCGAGTCTTCCAGTCTTTCACAGGCCACCTGCGCCTGCGGTAACAGTTGCTGATAAGCGGCAGCCAAAGCGGGCGACGCATCAACGCCATACAGACGAAAACCACGATCCGCTAAAGCTTTGCCCAGCGGCAGCCCACTGCCACAGCCAAGGTCCAGCACGGCCGCGCCTGGCGCCAAGTCTTGCGCCCACTGCAACACAGTCGCCACGCCAATCGAGGATTGTTCGCGCCAATGGCGAAACTCTGCGGCATGGGTTTCGTAGCCGTTGGCGGGGTCTTGGGTTCGCTTTGTCACTTGTTTTCCACCGCTTGATACCGGGTGAAGCCTATATCTTCGTCGTCTTCGATGGTGGTGTTATTCAGAGTTAATGCAGGTGGTGCTTCCGAACTGGTATTCAGCTCCGCACTCAACCACTGGGCAAATTCGCGCATGGCGCTGGTTTCTGTTTTCGACTGTAGCCGGGTCAGCCAATAACTGCCGAAGCTGATTTCGTTGTGAAATGGCCGCACGATAGCACCTGTTTGCAGCAAATGACTGAACATTTTCGCCGGTGCCATAGCTATGCCTAAACCGCTTTTTGCTGCTTCCAGCATAGTGACACTCGAATCAAACACGATGACCGGGTGGGTTGGTGGTAATTGCGGGCCGCCGGCTTGTTGCAGCCAGGCGGTCCATTCATCGCGTCGGTAAGAGCGCAGCAAAGTGAAGTTCAGTAAGTCCGCCGGTTTCTCCAACCGGGCGGCGATGTCGGGTGTACAGAGCGGTGTCAGTGGGCTGTCGCACAGGTACATCGCAGCGGTGCCGTGCCAGGCGCCGTCACCAAAACGGATGGCAAAATCCAGGCCTTCGGCAGCGACGTCAACACGGTTATTGTTGGTGGAGATCTGCAGTTCGATATGGGGAAACTTCTGATAAAACGCCTGCAGACGCGGCAGCAAAAAGCCGATGGCAAAGGTGCCGACCACGCCGATTTTCAGCTTTTCCTGTACCTTGCGACCGGAAAAATAATCTAACAGCTGGGCGATGCGGTCAAAAGACTCATTGAGCACCGGCAGCAGCGTTTCACCTTCCGGCGTCAGCGCCAGACCACGTGGAATACGTAAAAACAGCGGGCAATTCAATTGATCTTCCAGCAGTTTTACCTGCTGACTGACCGCCGAATGCGTGACATTCAGCTCGATGGCGGCATGAGTAAAACTTAAATGCCGGGCGGCGGCTTCAAAGGCGCGCAGCGATTTTAGTGGAATGTAACGACGCGTCATGCAGCTACCTACGTCTTTGTGTAAGTTTTTCTAACAGCTGATGTGTAAATTAACCGTTTGTCGCCTGAAGTCAACTGGCGCAAGCTATCCATAGTGCGGGCCCGGCACTTCAATTCAACCAATTTATCTGCAAAGGAAATTATATGCATTACCGCAAAACCCTGATGGCGCTGGCCTGTGCCCTCTGTTGTGCCGGCCCGGTTCTGGCGCAAACTATTGAAACCGAAGCCGCACTGAAAACCGCTGTCAGCCAGCAAGTGTCACCGTTGATGCAACAACAGCAAATTCCCGGCATGGCCGTAGCAGTGCTGTGGCAGGGCAAAACGTATTTTTACAGCTTTGGTGCAGCCGATGTGGCGGCCAAAAAAGCCGTCACACCTGACACCTTGTTTGAACTGGGCTCCATCAGTAAAACTTTCGCCGGGGTGATTGGCGCTATGGCGCTGGAGCGTGGTGACATCAAATTAAACGATCCGGTCGCCAAACATTGGCCAGCACTGACCGCCAAACCCTGGCAACAGATCAACATGCAGCATCTGGCGACTTATACCGCCGGCGGTTTACCGCTGTTTGTACCGGACAGTGCCTCCGATAAAGCCAGTCTGCTGAACTATCTTCAGCAGTGGCAGCCAGAATTTGCCCCAGGCACGCAGCGTGTTTATGCCAATACCAGCATTGGTTTATTTGCGCACCTGGCCGTCGCTGCCGGCGGCAAAGGTTATGGCGAAGTTTTTCAGCAGCTGACATCAGCACTGAAGATGCCAAACACTTACCTGCAGGTACCAGAGGCGGCACAGGCGCAATATGCCTGGGGTTATAACGAAGGCAAACCGGTGCATATTGGCACTGGCGTGTTGCTGGACGAAGCCGGTGGCGCTAAAGCCAGTGTGCGCGATTTGGCCACCTGGCTGCAGGCCAACCTGCAGCCGGAAAAAGTAACAGACCCTCTGCTTCGCGCCGGCATCGCCAAATCGCAGCAGCGTTACGCCAAATCCAAAGATATGTATCAGGGCCTGGGCTGGGAAATGCTGGATTATCCGGTATCTGTTGCAACTTTAACGGCGATGACCGCGCCTGAGTTTGTCGCCGGCACGGCCGCGACGGTGTTGGCGCCCCCAGCGCCGGCGGTGGCCAACAGCTGGGTACACAAAACCGGCGCCACCGGTGGTTTTGGTGCTTATGCCGCCTTTATCCCGTCCCGTCAGGTCGGCATTGTGCTGCTGGCCAATAAGCGTTACCCAAATGCGTTGCGGGTCGAAGTGGCGCACAAGGTACTGGAAAGCCTGAAATAGTCTTAGTTTCACGACCAGTTGCCGCGGTCTGTGTCACTGTCTTTGTCACGGTGCCGCGGCAACTGTTAGACTGCCGGCCATTCAATACCCGCTTCAGGAGCTGTGTTGTGGCTGCCACTTTGACCTTAGATGAGATTTTATTGCGCTTAAGTACCGAACAGCAGGTGTCGGAACATACTGAACAGTTGTTGTTTCCGGCCGATGCGCTGCTGGCCGCGAAAAGTCAGTGGGCGGAGTTCTGGCCGCATATCGCCGCATTGATGCAGCGGATGCAGGCAGATGAGGAATTATCTGACGAAGAATATCAGTTGCTGTTTTACGGCGTGATGCTGCTCGCTGATGTGGCGGATGTGTCCAAAGCCCCGGCTTTTATGCAGTGGGTGGATACCAAAGACGGCTTGGGCTCAGATTTGGAATACACCCTCGGCGACGCCATGACCGAAGATCTGGCGACTATGTTGTTTGTGCTATCAGCCGGTCAGCAGTCGCCACTGCAGCAACTGCTGCTCAGTGAAAAAGCCGGTATTTATGTCAAAGCTGCTGCGCTGGCGGCGTTATTTGCCCAGCTGGAACTGGCAGAGCAACAGGGCCTGGCGCCCGATACTGCAGCGCTGCTTCCGCTTTTACAGCAAGTGATTGAAGTTGCTTCCAGCCATGGCCAGAAATTTGTGCTGGCCGAACTCGCCATCTGGTGTATCACTTTTGACCTGCAACAGTTGAAACCGCGTTTTGAACTGCTGCTTAGGCAGAACAAAATTGATTTGTCGGTGATTAGCAGCCGGGAAATCAGTCGCTGGCAGCTGGCAGACAGTGAAAAACCGCTGGCATCTGGGCTGGTCCGTGAGCAGTTTGATGTGATGTCGTTACAGCATTGGCTGGCCTTTCAGCCAGACAGCGCAGAACCAACCGCTGAACCTGCGGCAATGGTCAGCGCCGCCACGAACAAGGGTTTGGTTGGCCGCAACGATGCTTGTCCTTGTGGCAGTGGGAAAAAATACAAAAAATGTTGCCTGAACTGAGTTTCGGGCAATCGGTAGCCCGTCACCATCACTGCGACGTTGTCGTCGTCCGCCACTAATTAAAAAAACTTGACTGTGCATATCTGTATATATACTGTGTATGTACGGATATGCACAGTTATGCCTGCATTGAGGGAAACGCATGAGCTATGGCTTGTTTCTGTCCGCGACAGACAAGAAACCGATGTACCTGCAAATTGTGGAACAAATCACCAGCAAAGTGCTGCTGGGCGACTGGCCGGCGCAGATGGCGTTGCCGTCTATCCGCGAGTTAGCGGCAGATACGCAGGTCAGTGTGATCACGGTCAAACGGGCTTATGCCGAACTGGAGCAAGCCGGGGTGATAACGACGCATGCGGGCCGCGGCTCTTTTGTCTCGGCGCAGCCGGATTTACAGCAGCAACTGCAACAACAGGAACTGGCGCAGCTGTTAAGCACAGCCGTGTCGCTTGCCCGACAACTGCAGTTAACTGACGCCGAATTGTTCGCGCAACTGGAGCAGCAACTGGCGCGGCCCATAGAGCAGTGATTACTGCGGCAAATGCAGCAGCCCGGCCGCTGCGCCGCCAACCAAGAAGGACCAACAGCATGCAACAATTTGCTTTTGAAATGCAGGATATCAGCATTCGTTATCCGCATTTTGTGATGGAAAACCTGAGCTTATCCTTGCCGAAGGGGCAGGTTCTTGGTTTGGTTGGGGTCAATGGCGCCGGCAAATCCACCACCATCCGGATGCTGATGGGATTGGTCAAACCCGATGCGGGACAAATCAATGTGCTGGGTTACCAGCTGCCAGCGCAGCAAGTACAGGCAAAATATGCAATTGGTTTTGCTTCAGACGATATGCGTTTGTATAAAAGCCAGACTTTACAATGGCATATGGATTTTATTCAAAGTGTCTATCCGCAGTTTGACCCGGCCTATGCCAAAGACTTGTTAAAACGCTTTGAGTTGATTGGCGAACAAAAAATAAATGGCTTGTCGCATGGTCAGCGCGTCAAAGCCTGTTTGTTACTGGTGCTGGCCAGAAGGCCAAAACTGCTGGTGCTGGATGAACCCACGACAGGGTTAGATCCGGTAGCACGCGACGAAGTGATCAGCGAGCTGGCGGAGATCCTGCGCGACGATGAGCGCAGTGTGTTGTTCTCGTCGCACAATACCCACGATATTGAAAAACTGTCTGATCAAATTGCCTTTTTAGATCGCGGTAAGTTATTGGCTTTGCAGGATAAAGAAACTTATTTAGACAGCTGGAGCCGCTTCAGATGCCAGCTGCCGCCCGGCAGCGCGGTTGATGTCGCTGGTGTCGTGAGTATCCGGCAGCAGGGCCAGCTGGCGGAAATTATTACCGACCAGAATAACCAGGATTTTCCGCTGCGGCTGGTGCAGGCCGGTTTGACGGTTTTAGAGCAACACCGCATGTCGCTGGAAGAAATTTTCGTCGCCAATGTCAAACGCAGCAGATAGGAAGGGCAGATGATGCACACATTAACGCGTTCACAGATGATCAAATTGCTGATCCGAAAAGACTGGCAACTGATGAAAAAATCGCTGGCCGCTTATATGGCTGGTGGTGTGCTGGTAATTGGCTTGATGGGCATGGCGACGCCTTTGCTGTTTAATACCGGCGCTATCCTGATGATTACGCTGATGATTGTCATAGGTGTGCGTTCGGCGATTGAACTGGTGGTCAATGAAAAAAAAGACCAGACCTTAACTTTTATGATGAGTTTGCCGGTGACGGCGCAGGATTACGCCTGGGCCAAATTAGGCGCCAATCTGGCGCTTTATCTGGTGCCCTGGCTGCTGCTGGTCGGCGGGATGTTGTTAGTGATCGTCAGTTCGCCGGTTTATAACGGCGTGATCCCGCTGGTGGTGCTGGTCAGTGTGTTTATTTTACTGTCTTACAGCTGTTATCTCGCCACTGCGTTACTGACGTATTCCGAAGGCTATACCACGGCGGTGATGGTTGTGACCAATTTGCTGCTAAACGGTTTTATCATTTGGTTGCTGCGGATGCCGGTTATCCACAGCACGCTGGAAGCACCAACGGCCAGCTGGAACAGCACGTCTTTGCTGCTGTTAGCTGCCGGTGTTGGGTTGATTGTGGTGGTATTGGTGGCCACTGCCTTGCTGCAACGCCGCAAGACCAGTTTTTTGTAACCCGCTGTTCGCCCCCTGACACCAGCGCCGGTTATAACCGCGCTGGCTGAGTAAATGGTCACTCTGGTGAAGGAGCGTCGCTGATGCCACCAAGCCCCGGCCGGTTTTATTATCTGGATAATCTGCGCGCTTTTGCCATGCTGGCAGGTTTGTTGTTCCATGCTGCTTTGGCGTACAGCCCGATGGCGCAGGGTTTTTGGCTCAGCGCCGACCCACAGCAACACCCGCTATTTGATGTTTTCGCCTGGGCCAGTCACTTATTCCGCATGCCGTTGTTTTTCTTTATCGCCGGCTTTTTCGCTGCGTTACTGTGGCAAAAGGCTGGTGGTCTGGGTTTTATGCAAAACCGCCTGCTGCGCGTCGCTTTACCTTTGCTGCTGTTTTTACCACTGCTGACATTGGCAATGCGCGGCGTGTTGCAGTTCGGTTTGATTTATGTCGCGCAGCCACCAGCGTTGTTACAGCTGATCAAACCGATGTTAGTGGCAGAGTCGCAGGCGGAACTGCCTTTGAGCACCATGCATCTGTGGTTTTTATATCATCTGCTGTTTTTATATGTGCTGACTTACTGCGCGCGGATCTTGCTCGGTGCCGCACTGCCGGCCCGGTTGCTGGCTATGCCACCCCGGGTGTTGTTATTGCTGCTGGTTTTATTGATGCTGCCGCCGCTTTGGCTGGTGCCTGCGCCGGTGCCGGCACCGGAATGGATCTTTCCGGCGCTGTGGGCGTTATGGTTTTACGGGCTGTTTTTTGCCTGCGGTTATGTGGTGTTTTTTCATGCTGATGCTCTAGAGCGTTACAGTGCCGACCGGCGGCTTTTGCTCGTACTCGGTATTGTCAGTTATGCAGTGTTTTATCAGCTGTTGCCGGCGGATTTATTGGCACAACAGCCACAGGGCTGGGCCAAATTGCTGCTGACTTTTTTTGAAGCCAGCGGCGCCTTGTGCTGGACGCTCGCGGCACTGCTGTATGCCAAACGTTATCTGAACCGCAGTAATCCATTGCTGCGGTATTTGTCTGGCGTCAGTTATTGGGTGTATCTGGTGCACCTGCCGTTATTGTTTCTGGTGCAGTTTGTGATGACCGATCTGTCCTGGCCGGCAGGCGTGAAGTATCTGGTCGCAGTGCTTACGACGCTCTGCGGCTGCCTGTTAAGTTTTCAGCTAATGGTGAAACCGACGCTGCTCGGCAGGATGCTGGCGCCAAACCCAAAGCGGATTTAATTCGCGGCACTCAGGTTGTGCTGAGGCCGTGCTGAGGTTGTGCTGCGGCAAGCGCTGTCTGATGCCGCTCCCATTTTTTTACCAGCCAGAAATAGCTGATGGCGGCCACTGACAGGATGATGGCCTTTTCCTGCAAACTAATACCGTTTCGGATCAAGGCATTAAACATCATGATCTGAATAATCAGGTGGAAGCAGGCGCAGGCCAATATCGATTTGGTCGCTTCGGCCACCTGGCCAATGCCCCAGCTGCCCAAAATCATCATGCCGAGAAAAAACAGGTTATCAGCAAGGCTGGCGCCGGTTAAAAAAGTCAGGTGCCACAGGTACCAGCAAAAACCCACCAGCACGTACTTCAGGCTATCAGCAAGCGCGCCGAGCTCGGTTTGCAGATAACCACGCCAGCCATATTCCTCCATCACGCAGTACAATAAAGTGCCGGCAGCCGCGACCAGACCATACCCGTGCGGGTTCATGCCGTAACTGTTATTCACGCCAACCGCAGAGAGCAACACCAGCGCGATAGCCGACATGGTCAACGGGATCCATGGCAGATTGCCGAACAATTGCATCGGCAGCGGGCGCATCTTACCGAGGAAGTGCCGGGCAATGAGTGCGGCGAGCAGAATACCGGCGCCTTCGGCTATGACCGACAGTAACACCGCAAGCCAGCCGGGAACTGCAGTCAACATCGTTTGATGGCCCAGCAGATCAAAGCGGAACAGATTAGAAAGTCCGGTCGCAATAAGCATAAAAACGCCGATACGGCGCCAGCTAATCCTTTGATGATTCACGGTAAATTCCTTTAGTGGCTGGCAGAGGACGCCGCTGATAAATAACAGACGGGTGATTATTTTTAGAGCGTTTTGCGCGCAGCGGCCAGTCAGAAAATGTAAGTGATTGCAACAAAGTTGATGGAGGCCAGTCATGGCGGAGTGCACCATCAGCAATGGTGTTATAGTGCCCATTCTCGCTTTGAACGGCAAAATCCGATGAAAAAAATCGCTGTGTTTGTGGATGTACAAAACATCTATTACACCTGCCG
>CAMLNG010000110.1 GCA_946481195.1 uncultured Chromatiaceae bacterium | reverse complement strand
AAACAAGTGCTGACGCACGGTTTCACCGTCGATGGTGAAGGCCGCAAGATGTCGAAATCACTCGGTAACGTGGTATCGCCGCAGGATGTGATGAACAAACTCGGCGCAGACATTCTGCGTCTGTGGGTGGCGACGACGGACTACACCTCAGAAATGACAGTGTCGGACGAGATTTTAAACCGCGCGGCCGACAAATACCGCCGCATCCGCAACACCGCACGATTTATTCTGGCCAACCTGAACGGCTTTAATCCGGCGACAGATTTAGTACCGATGACTGAGTTGGTTGAGCTGGACCTGTGGATGGTGCAACGCGCGGCTGAATTGCAAAAAGAAATCGAAGCGGATTACCTCGATTATCAGTTCCACCTGGTCAGCCAGAAGTTGATGAACTTCTGTACTGTGGAACTGGGCAGTTTCTATTTAGACGTGATTAAAGACCGCCAGTACACGGCGAAGACCGACGGTCTGGCACGCCGCTCTTGCCAGACCGCGCTCTACCACATCATTGAAGCTATGGTGCGCTGGATGGCGCCAATCATGAGCTTCACCGCACAGGAGATCTGGGAAGCTTTACCTGCACGCACTGAGCCATTTGTCTTCACCGGCGTCTGGTACACAGGCCTTAATGAAGTACCAGCCGGCAAAGTGTCGGACGCGTTCTGGCGCCAGTTGCTGGCGGTGCGGGATGAAGTGAATAAAGTCATTGAAGTGGCGCGTAAAGACGGCAACATCGGTGCGTCGTTACAGGCGGAAGTCACGCTGTATGCCGAAGGTGAATTGGGTGCACAATTGCAACAGCTCGGCGATGAGCTGCGTTTTGTGCTGATGACCTCGACTGCTGCAGTGAAAGTTGCCGCAGCGCCTGCAGATGCGGTTGCAACCGGTATTGCCGGCCTTGCGGTGCAAGTAGTGACGTCAACGGCTGCCAAGTGTGACCGCTGCTGGCATCACCGCCATGACGTTGGTGCCAACCCTGCGCATCCGCTGATTTGCCTGCGCTGTGTCGACAACGTCGAAGGCGCCGGCGAACACAGGACTTTTGCCTGATGCGGTTGTTGAACGACACAGGCTGGCGCTTCTGGTGGATAGCGCTGCTGGTGCTGGTCGCCGACCAGCTCAGTAAAATCTGGGTAGTGCAGAACTTCACACTCGGCGAGTCGATTCAGCTGCTGCCGGTGTTTAATTTCACCTATGCGCGCAATTATGGCGCCGCCTTTTCGTTTTTAGGCGACGCTGGCGGCTGGCAGCGCTGGTTGTTTACAGCGATCGCAATTGTCGTGACTTGCGTATTGAGTGTCTGGCTGAGCCGACTTAATCGTTCGCAACTCAAACTCAGTCTGGCACTGGTGCTGATTATTGCCGGGGCTATCGGGAATTTAATCGACCGTAGCCTTTATGGCTATGTGGTTGATTTTCTTCATGTGTATTACCAGCAGTGGCACTATCCGGTGTTTAACATCGCCGATTGTGCCATTACGATTGGGGCAGGTTTACTGATTTGGGACAGTTTTTCGTCCGAGGAAGAACCCGCGCAAACGAGGACAAACTGATGATTGGTGCAGGCAGTACAGTCATTTTTCATTTTGATATCAAGCTCTCTGACGGCAGTGCCGCAGAAAGCACCCGGGTGCATAACAAACCAGCCAAATTACAAATGGGTGATGGCTCTTTGTCACCGGCTTTTGAAGCAGAGCTGAGTGGTATGCAGCCTGGTGAGAAAAAAACTTTCACGCTGGCGCCAGAGGATGCTTATGGCATGCCAAACCCGGACAATATTTATTATGTTGACCGCAGTAAATTTTCGCTCGATGCGCCGGCACAGGTGGGCATGATCATTGGTTTTGCCATGCCGGACGGTTCTGAGTTACCAGGTCTGGTGCGCGAAGTGGTGGGCGAATCTGTCACTATCGATTTTAATCATCCGCTGGCCGGGCAGACTTTGACCTTTAACGTCGAAATTGTTGAGGTTATCAACTAATTATGGATATTTTTCTCGCCAATCCGCGTGGTTTTTGTGCCGGGGTCGACCGGGCTATCAGTATTGTCTCCCGCGCGCTGGAACTGTATGAACCGCCGATTTATGTGCGCCATGAAGTGGTGCACAACAAATTTGTTGTCGACGGCCTGCGCCGCAGCGGTGCGGTTTTTGTTGATGAACTGGACGAAGTGCCGGATGGCAATATCGTGATTTTTTCAGCCCATGGCGTGTCACAAGCGGTGCGGGAAAATGCCCGGCAACGTGGCTTAAAAGTGTTTGACGCAACCTGCCCGCTGGTGACCAAAGTTCATATGGAAGTCACCCGCGCCAGCCGCAAAGGCGTCGAATGTATTCTGATTGGCCACGCCGGTCATCCAGAAGTCGAAGGCACTATGGGCCAATACGACAATCCGGAAGGTGGCATTTATCTGGTTGAATCGGTGGAAGATGTAGAAAAGCTGCAGGTGAAAAATCCGGCAGAGCTGTGCTTCTCCAGTCAGACTACGCTGTCAGTGGACGATACCGCAGATGTTATTGACGCGCTGCGGCGTAAATTCCCTGACATTGAAGGGCCGCGCAAAGACGACATCTGTTACGCCACGCAAAACCGGCAGGACGCTGTGCGCGAACTGGCTGCCAAAGTGCAGTTACTGCTGGTAGTTGGCGCGAAAAACTCCAGTAATTCTAACCGGCTGCGTGAACTGGCAGAAAAAATGGGCTGCTGTGCTTATCTGATTGATACTGCTGCAGATATTCAGCAGGACTGGCTGAATGGCGTGACAGCTGTTGGTGTCACGGCCGGTGCTTCAGCGCCTGAAGTGCTGGTGAAGCAGGTCGTAGAACAGCTGACCGCCTGGGGCGGTAAGCAAGTGATTGAACACCCGGGCCGGGAAGAAAACGTGGTGTTTGCCGTTCCGGCGGAGCTGCGCTGAGTGAGTCGCCGGCAGCGTGGTGCTGATTTGCAGCGCAATGCTGCATCGCCCCGCATGCCGGTAGAACAATTACTGCCGGAGTTTTGCCGCAGTGGCACTGTGCTGCGCATCATCATTCTGGCACAGGCGCTGGCGATTTTGCTGGCGCTGGTGCCGGGCGTCACTACTGAATTCTGGTCCCGGCTTGGGCTGATTTCCTTATTTGTGCATTGGGTGACGTTACCGTTATTGACGCTCCTTTGTGTGTTTCAGCGCTATTGGCGCCAGTTCAGCCCACCGGCGCTGGCCTGGTTATTCCTGTTGCTGTTGTTGCTGCTGAGTCTGCTGGTCGGCACATTCGCCCATCAATTCTTACAAAATACCGGCTGGCCAGGCGCTGGTGCTTACCATGCATTTTTGCTGCAGGTGTTGCTGATGAGCCTGCTGGTGGGTGTCATTGGGATCCAGTTGGGCACTTTGTATGTGCAGCAGCGGCTGCGGCTGGATGCGCAGGCGCGGGCTGAACTGGATGCGTTGCAAGCCAGGATCCGGCCACATTTTTTGTTTAACAGCCTGAACACTGCCGCCGAGCTGATTCATAGCCAGCCGGCTCAGGCGGAGCAGGCGCTGCTGGATTTGGCCAGTTTGTTCCGTGCGGCACTGCATTCTGACACTGCGGTGTTGCTGGAAGAAGACTTGTTACTGGCCCGGCGTTATCTGGCGCTGGAGCAACTGCGGCTGCAATATCGTCTGCAGCTCGACTGGCAAGTACCCACGTCGTTACCGCCAATTAAAATCCCTTGCCTGACTTTACAACCCTTGCTGGAAAATGCCGTGCGCCATGGCATTGAAACCCGCTCAGAACCTGGCCTCATCCGGGTGGTACTGACGTTGGGGACTGACGCCGTCAGTCTGCAAATTGATAATCCAAAGGGGCAGGGCCGACCGCACTCCGGGGGGAACGGTATTGCTCTGAGTAATATCCGCCGCCGGCTGGAACTGATGTATGGCGAAGAGGCCCGGCTTGTTGCCGCCATGACAGTGGATAGTTATGGCCTGAAACTGACTTTGCCATTGGTCGGGGAGGGCAATGATGCGCGTACTCATCGTTGATGATGAACCTCTGGCCCGCAGCCGGCTCAGTCGGTTATTAGCGCAATTGCCTGGCTATCAGATGGTTGCTGAAGCGGAAAATGGCCAGCAGGCGCTTCAGCTTTGCGCACAACTGAACCCGGATCTGGTATTTCTCGATATAGAAATGCCTGGCGCGGACGGATTGAGTGTCGCGGCAGAACTTAGTCATAATCAGCCGCCGCCGGCGGTGATTTTTGTCACGGCGCACCCGCAACATGCGTTGGCGGCGTACCAGGTAACACCGGCTGGTTATTTGCTGAAACCTGTTGGTCTTGAAACATTACAGCAATGTCTGCAGCGGCTTGGGGTCAGTACCCGGGTGCATCTGGAAAAACAAAAAGCCAGTGCGCCGCGGCTGAGCTTTCGGATTGGGCTTGAGCAGCGCAGTATTTTGCTCAGCGAACTGTATTATCTGCAAGCCGAAGATAAATATGTGCGGCTGGTGTATCAGGGCGGCGAAGCACTGACTGAAACCAGTTTAAAGCAGTTGCAGGAAAGATACCCGGACCAGCTGCTACGCATTCACCGGCATACTCTGGTTCTGGCGGAACGGGTCTGTGGTCTGAGCCGCGGTGCAGATGGTCAGCATCTGATTATGTTGCGCGATTGTCCGGACCAACCAGAAATAAGCCGGCGTGAACTGGCTCAGGTCAAAGCGCTGCTGAATGTGACTTCTCAGCGTCCGCTGTGATAAATCCCTGACCAACGGTTCTTTTCTCCCGATATACGGTTCGATTTTTCGTACTGTTTCCGGCAAGCTTGGCACTATGTCAATGTTCTATGCCCGTACAGGATCCACATGATGAAGTCGTTACGACTGCAACAGGGCGTTACGTTAATTGAATTGATGGTGGCCCTGATAGTCCTCGCCATCGGTATTGTGATCGCTGGCCCCGGGCTCACCACCTTCAGTGGCAGCAGCAAATTAGAATCCCAGAGCAGAGAGATCCAGAATGCGTTGGTGTTTGCGCGATCCGAAGCTATCCGGTTGAATCAGAATGTGTTGTTTTGTCACAGCGTCGACAGTCTGGTTTGTTCAGCGCCGCCAGCAACGGGCTGGAAAGGGTGGTTAGTGATCCCAGCAGCTGCTGCGATTGGCGCTGAAACCGGGCCTGTATTGCGCGCTAATCAGTTTTCTGACAGTTCTGTGATAGTCACTTCCGGTTCTGTCCTGGCCGGTGCGCAACATGTACTGCGCTTTAATTCGCAGGGGTTGATCCGGATTTTTGGTAATAACACACCACTCAGTGACAGCATCCGGCTCTGTATCGCCGACCTGTCCCTGCAGCCAAATCAATATGAAGTCCGGTTTAATTCCGGTGGCCGGCTGCAACAAATCACCACAGATACCGACGGGATTTGCCTATGAATACTTTGCATAGCCAGCGTGGCATTTCGTTACTGGAAACGCTGATTGCCGTGTTGGTCTTGGCAATTGGCCTGCTCGGTGTTGCCGGTTTACAGACCACGAATTTAAAAAACAGTCAAAGTGCGCATCAGCGCACTATGGCGGTGATGCTGACCGGCAGCATGGCAGAACGCATCCGCGCCAATACCGCCCTGGCGGCTGCGGGGGCTTTTGTGCTGGCAAAAACCTGCAGCAGCATCAACCTGGCCGGCTCTATTCAGAATGTCGAACGCAGCCAATGGATAGCAGAAATTTTACTGGCCCTTGGCACTGCGGGTACCAGCTGCGGTGAAGTCAGCTATGACGCCGTCAACCGCATTTATACCATCACGGTGAGCTGGGATGATTCACGCGCAGTGGGCGGTTTAAGCACCATGAATCTGCGCCAGCAGGTAAGGATTTAACCATGCGGATGATAAAACTTCGGCAGCAACACGGCTTTACTCTGACCGAACTGATGATAGCGCTGGTATTGGGGAGTTTTCTGGTCGCTGGTGTGGTGGGGGTTTATGTCTCGAATATTCGTACCGGCCAGGTGCAGCAACGTTTAATGTCATCACAGCAAGCCAGCCAAATCAGTTTTCAGCTGTTGAGCCGGGATGCGATGCACGCGGGTTTTTCCGGTTGCGCCAATATGATCACACAACGGGTAGTGAACGTGTTAAATCCGCCTTTAGCCTGGTGGGCGATTTGGACTGCCGGCATTCGTGGCCATGAACAAGGCGCTGTGCCGCAGTTTGCCGGTGCTGGTATACCGCCGCTGGCCGGCACTGATGGGGTTCAGCTGATGTACGGCCGCGGCACCAGTGCTTCGATTGTCTCGCACAATGTGGTTGGTAATCCGCCGATGGTGATCAACCAAAACGTCGCAGGCATTGTCGCCAATGACATTGTGCTGGCCTGCGATTCAAAAATGGCGGTGATTTTTCAGGTGACGGCGATTGCCGGCAACAACATCAGCCATGCGGTTGGCGCTGGCGCACCGGGCAATGCCTCGCTGAATTTTGGCTTTGGCGCCAATGGTGTGAATTTTCCGCAAAGTCTGTCGGCAGATGCCGGTACTGTGATGCCGCTGGAAACGGTCGGTTGGTTTGTAGGTACAAACAGCGATGGTAATTCATTGTATCGGGTCGCATTGGTCGCGGGGCAAATGCGCACTGAAGAGATTTTGCCCGGTGTCGAGAATTTACAGATTCAGTATCTGTCCCGCGGCGCAGCCAATTATGTTAATGCAAACGCAGTGGCGGACTGGGAGCAGGTGGTGGCGCTACGTGCAACCCTGACGCTGGCCAACGATGCCAAAATGCCGGTTGCCGCCGGGCTGCGGACTTTCACCCAGGTTATAAACCTGCGCAACCACTGAGGCCAGCACTATGCAGCAGAGTTATCAACGCGGTATCGCCTTAGTTCTGAGTTTACTGATGTTGGTGGCCATCACTTTATTGGCGGTCAGCGCCATGCGTGGCACCACCTTACAGGAAAAAATGGCCTCCAATCTGAACGACCGGGAAGTGGCCAAGCAAGTGGCAGAAGCCACTTTACGTCAGGTCAGTACCTTATTGCCTCCCGCTGCCGGCAGCGCCTGGTTTAATGCGCCTATTCCGGTACCGGTACAGGGGACCGCTGACCGCTGGAACAACCCGGCGATTTGGGCCAATGCCGGTACTTTTGCGGTTGCTGTGAACGGCGTCAGCTATAACGGTCAGTTTTTGGTAGAGAATATGGGGTTCTGGACCAGCAGGCAGGACCCGACCTGTAAACCGAAAGAAAATCCGTTGTGCGAACGTCAGACTTACCGTATCACAGTGCGCAACCAGCCGGTCAATGGCCGCGCCGCAGTCGTGGTGCAGGTGGTCTGGCGGATCTAACTGTTCGTCAACATGTCCTAGTCGACAGGAGAAGGATGATGGCAAAGAAAAATTGGCACTGGCAATCGGCCCTTTGTGGTGCCGTGCTGGCCAGCGGCACGGTGCAAGCCGCGATTGATATCGCCTCTGCACCGCTGGAAACCGGCTCGACGGTGGACCCGAATATTTTCTTCGTGATTGATGACTCTGGCTCCATGTTGCAAGGCATGATGCCGGAAAATCTGGAAGATAATGCCAATGTGAGCAGCAGCTGCTCCAAGAGTACTTATGTAGGTTTGAGTATGTGTTACTACGACATGACTGGTCGGGAGTATCTTGCTTCCTCATACCTGAATAAGCTGTATTACAACCCCAGTATTACTTACCCGGTGCCGAGTAAAGCAGATGGCAGTACTTTTGGACCGGCTTCATACACTGCAGCGAAAGTAGACGGGTATGTCAGCACCTCGGCAACTGTGAACTTGTCGAACGGTTATCGTGCCATTATGGCTGCGGGCAGCATTAACACCGGTGCAAAAACTGTGTTTGCGGTAAGCCCAAGTGGCAATGCCGGTGCAGCTTTTTATTACACCTACACCTCTGGCTGTATCAACAGCGTGTACAGCGATTCTTGTTATACCCAAAAGAGCCTGAGCACAGCGGCAGAGCAGCAAAACTTTGCTAACTGGTTTTCGTATCACCGCACCCGTTTACTTGCAGCCAAAGCCGGGATCGGCAGCGCTTTTCATCAGCAGAGTACAGCAATGCGCGTTGGCTATGGCTCTATCAATGAAATGGCCACAAAAGTTGGTGTGCGGCAATTTAGTGGTACGAACAGAACAGCGTTTTTTAACTGGTTATATGCGTTACCGCCAGATTCCGGCGGGACGCCACTGCGCAGTGCATTAATTAGTGCCGGTAACTATTACAGAACTGAAGAACCATGGCGCGTCGACCCGGCGAATTCGTCGTCAGCGCTGTTAGAATGCCGTCAGAGCTTTACCATCCTGATGACCGATGGTTACTACAATGACAGCAACACTGGCGGTGAACATGATAATAGCGCCGGTTCGACCATCACAGGACCAAAAGGCCGCACTTATACCTATACACCGAAAAGTCCGTTTGCCTTCAATACTCAGGATACGCTGGCTGATATTGCAATGAATTATTGGAAAAATGATGCAGACGCCAGCTGGTCGGCTTCAAGTAAAATGGAAAATACGGTGCCGACTTCGGCTGCGAATCCGGCATTCTGGCAACATATGGTGACTTTTGGCGTTGGTTTTGGCGTGCAAGGTTCGGTCAATCCGACTACCGCTTTTAATGCGATTAATAGTGGTGCCACTGTCAACTGGCCCAGCACCAATACAGATCCGGGCAAAATCGACGACCTGTTGCATGCATCGGTCAATGGCCGGGGTGGCTTTTTTGCCGCCAGTGACCCGGTCGCGTTTTCACAGGGCTTAGCGGACACGCTGAGTGCCATTGCAGAGCGGATCGGCACTTCATCCAACATTGCCGCCACTGCGATTAACTCGCTGCAATCTGAATCGAATCTGTATCAGGCGCGTTATGTCGCCGGCGAATGGAGTGGCGATTTGTGGGCTTATGATACCGATGACACCACCACGCCTATCTGGAAAGCCAGTGATGTGATCCCGGCGCATGGCAGCAGAAATCTGCTGTACGGTGCCGACAGTGGTGCAGCAAAAAGTTTTGTCTGGAGCAACTTATCTACTGCAGAAAAAACTGCAATGAGTAATGTCAGTACTGTGCTGGACTACATCCGGGGCGACACCACGCTGGAAAAACGCAATCCAGGTGGTATCTACCGCAATCGTGGGAAAATCCTCGGTGACTTGGTGAACTCCTCGCCAGAACTGGTCGAAGCACCTTATGACCTGAGTTATCACAGATATAACTGGACGGGTGCATCAACCTACCGCAGCTTTATTGAAGGCCCCGCCAAATCTCGCACACCGATGCTGTATGTCGGTTCCAACGATGGCATGTTGCATGGTTTTAACGCAGACACTGGTGTCGAAGTCTTCGCCTACATCCCCAAAGCGGTGATGGCACCTCTGCCATCGGATACTGTTAATGTGCTGAAAAAATATTCAGAACCCAATTACAGCCACAAATTCTCCGTCGACGGCTCGCCGGTGGTGGTGGATGTGTACATCAGTGGCAGCTGGAAAAGCCTGCTGATTGGTGGTCAGGGCCGTGGTGGCAACAGTATGTTTGTCATCGATGTCACAGATCCGGGCAGTATCACCCCAA
>CAMLNG010000109.1 GCA_946481195.1 uncultured Chromatiaceae bacterium | reverse complement strand
GCGAATAAAACAACCACCGGGAGTGGTTTTTAACAACGCAAAGCGTTGGCCTGAATGGAGAGCGCCATGGATGGCAGCGAATAAAACAACCACCGGGAGTGGTTTTTAACAACGCAAAGCGTTGGCCTGAAAGGAGAGCGCCATGGATGGCAGCGAATAAAAAACCACCTGACGGTGGTTTTTTCATGCCATTTTCAGTGATCAGGCCAGATATAAAGCCCGTACCCGCGCCAGCAAGCCGGCTTCACCGGCCTGTAACGGGCCATGTTGCAACCAGCGGCCTAGTAGCTGGTTCTGGCTGATATTATCGCCGCTGTTGTGCTTGTCGCTGAGTAACTGCATCTGCACCCGTTGCTGCTCTGAAGCCAAAGGTGTCGGTGAAGGCACACCGGCAGCCCACTCCAGCGCCAATGTTAAATCTGCGCGACTCATGGCCTCTTGCTGCTGATTAAACACCAACCGGTACAACGCCGGCAGTTCTGCAGCCTGCACCTGCGGGTTTTCCAATGCGCTGAACAACTGTTGGAATTGTCCCTGCTCTGCCCGCTTCTGTGCCGCGATCAGCTGGTCACTGATCTGCTGACGCAACTGTTGCTGTTGCTGCCGTAAATCTTTGTCATCGGCTGTATCCACCGCATTCAGTTGCTGCAGCTGCGCGCGCAGTTGCGATTCAGTCAGCTCAGCAAAAGGCACAGCACTGACTTCCGCCAGCAGTGCACTGACATTCTGGCGCCAAGTGTCCAGCTGTGCAGATTCTGCATCGCGTTGCTGCTGGCGACGGGCAAAAAATGCATCACAGGCAGCGCGGAATTCAGTCCAAAGCTGCTGATCAAGTTTACTGCCGGCAAAACCTATCTGTTTCCACTGCTGTTGTAACTGCTTAACCTGTTCAACCTGAGGGCCTAGGCCCTCGGCAGCCAGCGCCGTCGCTGTGGCGATTAACTGTTGCTTCGCCGCAGCAGCTTGCTGGTAGCTTTGCTGTTGTATCTGCTTCAACGGTGCCAGTGCAGCTTTATAAGCCTGCTGTAACGGGCCGAACTGGTCGCGGCCAACAGGACCAGCTTGTTGCCAGGCCTGTTGTTGTTGTTGCAGCAAGATATCCAAAGCCCGGCCTTGCGGCGGATTGGCCTGTGCAGCTACCAGCGTATCAATGACAGACTGGCGACTAACCGCCGCCTGTGCCCTTTGTTGATCCTGCTCAGCATAAAACTCCCGACATGGCGCAAATGCCTGTTCAGACAACTGGTTAAACTGCTGATTCAATGCTTCATCCAGCTCAGCATCCGCACGTCCCAGGGTATTCCACTGCGCCCGTGCTTGTTTAATCTGAGTGGCTCTGGCGCTGATAGCAATGGAGTCGTCGGCAATTAAGGCTTCAAGCTCTGCGATCAAGGCCTGCTTACGCGGTGTAGCGATGTAGGCCTGCAAATCGGTCAGTTCAGCAATCAGCTCAGCGCACTGCTGCACTTCTTTATCCAGTTGTGCCTGCTGCACCGGACTAAGTTCCGCCAGGTCTTGTTGAATACCTTTCCACAATCCAAACAATACTTTAAAGCGGCCTTCTGCATGCAAACGTTTAAACTCGGCGACTTTACTGCGCAGTTGGCGCAGCTGTTTTTGTTGCTGCGCTAGCAAGGGTTCACAATGCTCGCGCCATTGGGTGGCGAGCGCCGCATAGCTATCCGAAAATTGTACCGGCAGTAAAGCACCGGCACTGCGACTGGCCTGCTGCCAGTTTTTTTGCCAGAGCTTAAAGCCCTGATACGCCTGTTCGGCCTGTGCCGCTTCCGGCAATGGCTGCGCTGAAAGTTCAGCCAGCAAACGTGCCGCCTGAGCCAATGATTCGGCGAGCAGCGGGATCTGATCCAGTTGTTGCTGTAATTGGGCGGCACTTTGCTCGAGTTGTCGCTGCGTGACAGCATCCAGCTTTTCAGTGCGGATTTGTGACTGCAGCGTATCGAATGCCTGTTGCAGGCCTGCAGCAGTGTCCAACTCACCGGCGGCCAGCAACTGGCCTAAATCACGCTGTAAGACTTGCAGTTGCAGACTGAACTGTTGCTGCAGTTTCTGCTGCTGCAGTTGTTGCTGTTGTTTGGCCTGTTCAGCGGCCAGCGCCGCCAGCTTTGGCGCAAACATCGCCTCCGTCAGCTGCACAATACGCTGATGTTTAGCCAGAATTTCGCTGGCTTCTTCTGCCGGCAATACACTGAGTTCTGGCTCCAGCTGCTGCCACTGTTGTTGCAGTTCCTGCCATTGTTGCTGTGCCTGCTCAATGTCGGTTTTCTCCCGCACAGCATTGAGCCGCGCCAACACCAGCACCAGCTGTTTACGCAGCCGTTCCGGCTTTTGTTTTTGCTCCAGCCGGTTGGCAAGCTCTGCTTGTATCGCCGCCTGCAACGCGGGCTCACACTGCCGGCCGGATTTTTCCAGCGCTTTATCGTCGCTGATGAAGCCGATTACCTGCTGCTTTTGTTCAAAAGACAACACGGCATCAGTCAGCGCCGACAAATACAAATCCTGCCGTTGCAAACGCTGCAACAACATGAATTTCAGTGCTGCATCTGTTTCATGCACAGCGAGCTTTTCCAGCACACTACTGCGGTGACATTCTGCGATAAATTGTTGTTTTAATTGTGCCGAGACCCGGTTATCCAACAGCATCTGTACCAACTGCTGCTCGGCAAATTGGCGTAAACGCTCTGCCGGTTCATGTTTGCTGGCCTGCCACCACAATGAAAATTCGTTCAGGCGCTCCAGAGCAGCCCGACGCACCGCTTCGGTACCGTCGTTAAATGCCAGCTCGTGCAGTATCTCTTTTTGCTGGGGAGTTTGTTGGTCCAGTTCAGCAATCGCTGACTGGCGGATTGATGGATTTTCGTGCTGCCATTTTGGCTTAAACCAGCGCTTAAAGATCATCGTGTGCAAACCTTGCGATTGACTGCTCAGCACTAAATTGTGCTTTCATTTCCGTTTTTGATTTGATCACCATCTGGCCATCGGCACCGATAGTAAAAGGCTCTGCTGATTTCAATACCCGGGCCTGGTAAGCCATCACCAGCTGTATGCTTTGTTCCTGCTGCTGTGGCGTCAAAGGTGTACCGTCAGCCCAACGGCCGGTGCCGACTGCGTCCAGCAGCTTTTGATAGGTGTCAGCCGACATGGCGCTGACCATAGCCATAAAATCCACGTTATTTCCTCTTGTACATCACCATGCGGACTTTGGAAATGACATAGCCGATCGCACCAAGCCCCATCACGCCGTAGGTCAGCCATGACTGCCAGCTGCCATCTTCCGGCGCGCGGAAATACAACCAGACAAAGCTGCCGAGGAACAGCAAAATAGAAATCATCGCATGATTGTTGATACTTTGTCCGAGCGCCAGATGTTTATCGCGAGCGATCCGCTCAATTTGCTGGGGAGAAACTTCTGCCAGTGCTTTGCCACAATGCTGACAACTGGCTGCTTTACTGGAGACTTTTTTGCCACAAAACGGGCATGCCACTATCGCCATAATTACCTACCTGAAAAACCCACGGCACTATAAAACAAAAGGCCGGTTTTGCAAACCGGCCCGCTCTGATTATACCCGCTTCAGATCACAACAGATCAATCACGGCGCGCACAGCAATCAGCGTGTCATTGCCGAGTTTTTTCGAGCGCACATCAGACCAGCCAAACTGCGCATCCGGCAAGTTAGCATTGTCTTTAAATGGCATCTCAAAAGTGTATGCCAGACACTTAAACTGTTCAGCGACCCAGGTCGAAGCGATCGTCAGATTGGCCTGCCCCGGCGCGTCCAGCTCATAACCAAACTCGGTTTGAAACTCCGGCGTCACCGCCAGCAACGTTTGTTTAAACACCGTTTCTAATTGCGCCATTTTGGCATTGTAAGAAGGTACCCCTTCGGCGCCGGCGACAAAGTTGTATGGCAGGTTTTCATCGCCGTGAATGTCGAGGAACATATCTACACCTGTCTCGAGCATTTGTTGCCGGACTAAAAAGACTTCAGGGCTCTTTTCCATGGATGGCGTCTGCCATTCGCGGTTCAGGTTAACGCCAGCGGCGTTGGTCCGTAAATGGCCGCGCACACTGCCATCCGGGTTCATGTTTGGTACCACGTAAAACACCGCTTTATTTAACAGCTCACGTGCCACACCGTCATCCTGATCTAACAGGCGGTCGAGCAGACCTTCGACAAACCACTCGGCCATGGTCTCACCCGGGTGCTGGCGCGCCGTGATCCAGATTTTTTTCTTAGCATCGGCCGGTTCACCAATCACCAGCATACTCATGTCACGGTTATCCAGCGTATTGCCCAAATCAACCAGCTGCGCGAGGCCAGTCGCTTGTGCCTGGCTAAGTAAATCCATATGCCGCTCGTAGCTGTATGGCGCAAAATAAGCGAAATAACAAGATTCGGCTTCCGGATAATGGGTGATCACCAGATGCTCGCCGTCATAAGCGGTATCCACCCGAAACCAGGTTTCGCGGTCATAAGAAGCCACAGCTTTGTAATCAGCCCAACCTTTTGGATAGGCCGATGTGTTGACATTAGTCAGACGAATGGTATGAGGCTCAAAACTGTCGCTGTGCAGCCGGAAGTGAAACCACTGATAAAATTCAGACATATTATCTTTGCGGATCGCCAGACGAATGTCGTCAATGCGGTCGGCCGAAATCACGTCGATATTGCCACTGTCAAAGTTACAGGTAATTTTCATTATTAGAGTTCCGCGCAGGGTAAAAAGGACCGGCAGAGCCTATCACAACAGCGCCCTGTCTGTCTTGTGATGCGCGCTGGCAAGCGCTGGTGTTGCCGGGTTACAGACAAACAAAAGCCGCCCGCAGGCGGCTTTTAAAAGCATTTACAGCTGAATTACAGCGCAACCGGCAATGTTGGATATAACACACCAGCCATCTCATTCATCACCCGGATAACCTGAGTGCTGTAGCCGAATTCGTTATCATACCAAACGTACAACACACAGCGGTCACCATCAACGATAGTCGCTTGTGAGTCAACCACACCGGCATAACGCGAACCGACTAAATCGCTGGAAACGATTTCGGTTGAATTGGTGAAATCAATCTGGTCCTGTAAATCTGAGAATAACGACACTTTTTGCAGGTATGCATTTAATGCGTCGCGGTCAGTGGCTTTGTTCAGGTTCAGCGACAGAATCGCCATCGACACGTTTGGTGTCGGCACCCGGATCGCATTGCCAGTCAGCTTGCCTTTTAATTCCGGCAGCGCTTTGGCAACGGCAGAAGCCGCACCGGTAGAGGTGATCACCATGTTCAGCGGTGCGGCGCGGCCACGACGCTCAGCTTTGTGATAGTTGTCAATCAGGTTCTGGTCGTTGGTGTACGAATGTACTGTTTCAACGTGACCGTTACGGATGCCATATTCGTCATTTAACGCTTTTAATACCGGCGTGATGGCATTGGTGGTGCAGCTGGCTGCAGAAACAATACGGTCATCCGCACTGATCATTTTGTGGTTTACACCATAAACCACGTTTTTCACTTCACCCTTGGCTGGTGCTGTCAGTAGTACTTTGGCCGCACCTTTGGCTTTGAAGTGAATGGACAATTCTTTGTCATCTTTCCAGATGCCGGTGTTATCAACGACCAAGGCATCATGGATGTCATATGCGGTGTAATCGACCTGTTCTGGTGAGTCCGCATAAATCACTTTGATGAAAGTACCGTTGGCTTTGATGCCGCCATTTTCATTGTCAATCGTAATGCTACCGTTAAAAGGTCCATGAATAGAATCACGACGCAGTAAGCTGGCGCGTTTTTCTAAATCACCTTTACGGCCACCACGCACGACAATGGCGCGTAAACGCAGTTTGGCACTTGGGCCAGCGCGTTCGATCATCAGACGGGCCAGTAAACGGCCGATACGACCAAAACCGTATAACACCACGTCTGTTGGTTTAATTTTATCGTCCTGACCCAGTAAATCCGCCAGCTCACGTTGTAAGTACTGCTCCAGTGTTAAACCTTCGGCAGCGTTTTTATAGGTGTAAGCAAATGCCAGTTTACCAAGGTCAATCCGACCTGGTGCCAGATCTAATTTGCTGATGGCTTCCAGTACCGGAAAACTCTCACGCAGACGCAGTTTTTGTTGTTCAAAACGTTCTACTGTTTTGTGGGCTTTGATGACATCGATGGTAGTCGCGTTAACCAGCGGTTTGCCATAGACCACCAACTCAATACCTTTATTCCGATACAGCCGGCCGATAATTGGCTGCATATTTTCGGCGTATTCCTGGCGTTCCTGCCAGCTGCGTTGATACTGTTCTTCGTGAGATAAGGTCATGCTGTTGTGCCTTTTACTTCAGTTAACGAATGTTTGGGGACAGGTGCCACAGCGGGCGGCACATTGTAATTGAATTCGTAACCCTACAACAACAATTACAAATGATTTTTTCTGCGCTTTTGCGTATGCTGGTCATTCTGAGATCGGAGGAATTATGCAGAAACCGTGGCCGTTATTGCCGTTGTTCATCGTGTTAAGTGCCTGTGGTGAAAAAGAACTGAATATCACCCAGGTTTGTCAGGAAAAACCCGGCCTTTGTACGGATTTAGTCGAAGACGGCCATTGCCGGGTCGAACGCTCAGAAACTATTCTGGCGCGGTATGGCGAACAAAAACTACCTTCCGATGCCAATAAGTATCGTCTGCTGCTCGATTTCGAAAAATATTCCAAATGTATGGAACTGGCCAAAGGTATTGAACACGTCAAGCTGAAAGAAAAAACTACAGCACGGGTCGACAGTTATATGGTGTCACTTAATGAAATCAAACGTTTGACCGATGAAACTGTTACGTCAGACTATCCGGGGCTACTGTATTACCACTGGTCGCGCCATCAGAGCCAGGAACACTTAGCTAAATTTGAGCGCGCCGCCAAGGCCGGCGAGCTGAATACACCGGATCTGAAGTTTGCGCTCGCACGTTATTACATTGAAAAAGATAAAAAGTTAGCAATACAGACCATGTTGGACGCATTAAAACTGTATAAAGCAGGTGATGTTGTTGATACCGATATCTATACCAGTCTGACTACGCTGTACTTCAAACAAAACCAGCTGGCGGAGTCTTATCACTGGGCTTTAGTGGCGCAAGCGGCCGGTGTCGAACGGATTGAATTTGATTTGATCTTAAAATCAGCCAAAGACAGCAACACATTAAACAAAGAGAAAATTGAAGGCCTTGCAGAGCAAACGATCGCCTCATTGGAATCAGGCCAGTTTAAAGCGCCGGCATTCTAATTCCTGAAACTGTTTGAAAGCACGCCAAGAAAAAACGCGGGAAATTCCCGCGTTTTTTTGTGCTCAGTCTTTAGTACCGTCAAAAATCAACGACACTGAATTGACACAATACCGTTGTCCCGTTGGCGCCGGACCATCGTCAAACACATGGCCCAGATGTGCATCACAATGCTGGCACAGGATCTCAGTACGCTGCATCCCGTGCGACAGGTCTGGCGCATAACGGACTTGCCCGGGCAGTGCCGCAGAGAATGACGGCCAACCGCAACCGGCATCAAATTTAGTCTCAGAGCTGAACAAGGGCTGATGGCAACAGACACAACAGTAAATGCCCGTTGCTTCGTTATATAGCAAAGTGCCGCTAAACGGATACTCAGTGCCCTTTTGCCGTGTGACCCGGTATTCCTCATCACTAAGCTTGTCGCGCCATTGTGCATCACTGAGTTTCATCATGCCGCTCCGTCAGTTATTTCACTTTGACCATTGGCCGGCCGGCAACACTCCAGTCCACGTGGAAGAATTTGCCTTTGGTTTTATCGGTACGCTCAAAGGTATGAGCACCGAAATAGTCACGCTGGCCTTGCAATAAATTGGCCGGCAATACCGCAGTACGATAAGAGTCATAATAACTCAGGGCTGAGCTTAACGCCGGGACCGGCACGCCAACCATGGTTGCTTCCGCGACCGCACGACGCCAGTTCATCTGGTTAGTCGAAATTTGCTTCGCAAAAAACGGATCTACCAACAGATTGGCTAACTCGTCATTGCGTTCGTATGCATCGGTGATCGATTGCAGGAATACGGCACGGATAATACAACCCGCCCGCCAGATTTTGGCGATTTCAGCGAAATTCAGCTGCCAGCCATGCTCCTGACCCGCAGTTTTCATCAGATCAAAACCCTGTGCGTAGACGCAGATTTTGGCGCAGTACAGCGCATCATGCAGTTGTTTGATCAGGGTTTCGCGCTGTGATTCCAGTGGTTTGTCGTGGCTGGAACCGGCCAGAATGGTTGAAGCGGCTACGCGTTGCTCTTTGTTGGTCGAGATAGAGCGGGCATAGACGGCTTCCGCGATAGTCGGTGATGCACATCCCAGCTCCAGGCTGCTGACCGCCGTCCATAAGCCAGTACCTTTTTGCCCGGCTTTATCCAGAATGACATCGACCAGCGGCAAACCAGTTTCGGAATCTTTGGTGGCCAGCACTTCTGCACTGATCTCCATCAGGTAACTGTTCAGAATGCCCTGATTCCAGCTTTTAAACACATCCGCCACTTGCTGCGCCGACATGCCGAGCGCATCGCGCATCACCTGATAGACTTCACAAATCAGCTGCATGTCGGCGTATTCAATGCCGTTATGCACCATTTTGACATAATGCCCAGAACCTGAAGGGCCGATGTAAGTGGCACAGGCGTCGCCTTCTTTCACCGGATTACCCGGTTCATAACGTTCAATAGCACGTCCGGTGGCCGGGTCAACTTTGGCGGCGATGGCGCGCCAGACCGGCTCAATCCGGGTCCAGGCGTACGGGTCACCGCTTGGCATCAGACTCGGGCCAAAACGGGCACCAACTTCACCGCCGGATACCGCAGTTGAGAAGAAAATAAACTTGCCTTCGTAATGTTTTTCGCGACGCACGGTGTCTGTCCACAGGCTGTTGCCGGTATCCACAACGATATCGTCAGCGGCAATGCCGGCATCAATCAGTTTGCAGCAGACATCGTCAACCGGTTTGCCGGCCGGTACCGATAAAATCACCAAATGCGGTTGAGTTAAACGGGATAACAATTCAGTGTAGGAACTACAGGCAACCACCCGGCCGCCCTGGCCATTGGTTTCCTGCAGGTCTTGTGTGATCACCGACTCAAGCTTTTTGTGGTCCAGGTCAAAAGCAGCAACCCGGTAGCCATGATCCGCCAGGTTCAGGATCAGATTTTTCCCCATCACGCCGGCACCGACAAAACCGATGTCACACAGTTGGTTTGACATTGTCATTCCCATTCCTCAAAAGCAGCTGTCGCAAAATGCGCGCGATTATACTGGAAAATCCGCGGATCGGCAGTGCGGCATTAAAAAGTTTATGCTGTTCAGACCATTAGACTGCTGTTATGCCAGCGCCGACCGGGTTATGCACCCACAACGACATTGAATGCGGTTGCTGAATATAAGCAGCGCCGGCGGTTTGCACCGGTGACACCAGTCCCATTTCAAACGCAGTATCCATCACACAATGCCAGGGTTTGTCTGTCAGCTGCAAACTGATTGCTGTGGCTCCCGCATTGATCATCAACAGAATTTCTGCGTCATTGCCATCTGTGGTCACAACAAAATAACAATACTGCGTCGCCGGCAAATGCCAGT
>CAMLNG010000108.1 GCA_946481195.1 uncultured Chromatiaceae bacterium | reverse complement strand
ATTGGTGGTATCGACATTAAAGACATGCCGGCGCAGGACGTGTTACGTCTGAACGGTCCAAATACCGACCGCAGCGGCTATCCATTGATGGGTACAAACGCACAGGGTCAGCTGATTCTGAAGACTGGTCTGCACACTGGGGTGTCAAACGGCGCTGAAACCAACCCGTTCCCAACCAAATCAGCCTGGGGTTATCGTCTGGTTGCGATCGCCAACTACAACAACGTATTGGCCGGCGTCAACCTGACCCAACGCCTGACGTTCTCGCATGACGTCAACGGTATTACGCCAGACCCGCTGTTTATGTTCTCAGAAGACAAAAAAGCCCTTAGTTACTCATTGGCATTTGACTACCTGAACGCCTGGTCAGCTGAATTATCATACAACGCGTTTTTCGACGGTGTCGGCACTACTAACAACACCGAAGACCGCGATTTCGTGTCTTTTAACATCAAATACTCTTTATAAGAAGGGACGAGACAGAATTATGAAAAAACTCACCCTGTTATCGAGCGCCATTGCGCTGGTACTGAGCTGCTCTGCAGCTGCAAAAGTTGCCCCGGATCAAGTTGCCCGTTTAGGCGCTGATTTAACGCCGCTTGGTGCGGAAAAGGCTGGTAACAAAGACGGTTCTATCCCGGCGTGGGAAGGTGGTATTACATCGGCACCAGCCGGTTACAAACCAGGTGATCATCACCCGGACCCGTTCTCTGGCGATAAAGTACTGTTTACTATCGATAAATCAAATCTGGCAAAGTATAAAGATACGTTGTCACCAGGTCAGTTAGCGCTGTTTGATTTGTATCCGACCTATAAGATGAACGTCTATCAAACCCGCCGTACTGCGTCTTACCCGCAGTATGTCTACGATGCGACCAAAAACATCGCCGGCAAAGCGGAGTTAGTGCAGGGCGGTAATGGCATTATCAATGCTGCTCTTGGTATTCCGTTCCCAATTCCTGCCAATGGTCTGGAAGCCATCTGGAACCATACAGTACGCTACCGTGGTGTTGCCGCGACTCGTAATGGTGGTCAGGCCGCTCCCACAGCAACCGGTGATTACACGCTGATCGGTTTTGATGAACAAATCATGTTCAAATATTCTGATAAAGCAGCTACTGCTGAAGCGTTACAGGCAGAAAATATTTTGTTCCGCTTCAAACAAAGCGTAACTACACCTGCGCGTCTGGCTGGTACTGCACTGTTAGTGCATGAAACCATGGACCAGGTAAAAACACCACGTCAGGCCTGGACTTATAACACCGGTCAACGTCGGGTACGCCGCGCACCAAACGTCGCCTATGATGCACCAGGTACTGCATCGGATGGTCTGCGCACCACGGACGATTTCGACATGTTTAACGGCTCACCAGACCGTTACAACTGGAAATTGGTTGGCAAAAAAGAAATGTATATCCCGTACAACAGCTACAAGCTGCATAGTAAAGATGCCAAGTACGCAGATATCTTAAAACCTGGCCATATCAATCCTGAGTATGTGCGCTGGGAAAAACACCGCGTATGGCAGGTAGAAGCAACGCTGAAAGACGGCATGCGCCACGTTTATGGCAAGCGGGTGTTTTTTATTGACGAAGACAGCTGGCAAATCCATGTGGCAGATTTGTATGACGCGCGCGGTGAGTTGTATCGCGTCGCAGTTGCACACGGTCTGAACTACTATGAAGTGCCGACCCACTGGAGTACGCTGGAAGTCTATCATGATCTCAATTCACGCCGTTATATCGCTATCGGTCTGGATAACGAAGACAAAATGTATGATTTCTCAGTGAAATTGTCAGACAACGACTTCACACCAGCAGCGCTGCGTCGTGAAGGCACGCGGTAAGGCAAGGCAGAATGAAAAAGCGGTTGGCAACTTGCCAACCGTTTTTGTTTCAAATCTCATCTCGAGTAAAGACTCTAATGAAGTTTAAATTATTATCCGGCCTGAGTTTGTTGTTTACTTTATGGCCAGCGCTGGCAGAAACCAGCATCAAACCGCAAAGTGCTTATCTGCTGCCGCATGCAGAAAAATCGGTTTTAACTGATTTAGTGCGTGTGTCAGCAGATATGTTGGTGGCTGCTGGTGAGCGCGGTCATATTTTGCTGAGCAAGGACGGTAAAGAGTGGCGGCAGAGCCCGACACCCTTGCAGTCGAATCTGAATTCAGTTTATTTCGTTAACGCCAGCCATGGCTGGGCCGTTGGTCATGACGCCAGTATTATCGCCAGTAAAGATGGCGGTCAGACCTGGCAGCTGCAACAGTTTTTGCCTGAACTGGATAAACCGCTGTTTGATGTGTATTTCACTGATGAGCAACAAGGTTTTGCGGTTGGGGCCTATGGTCTGTTTTATCGCACTAAAGATGGCGGCCAGTCCTGGCAGCAGGAATTTCATGCGGAACTCGCGAATGCTGATGATCAGGCGATGTTAGCTGAACTGAAAGATTCAGATCCGGAAGCCTATCAGGCAGAACTTGGCTCAGTGCTGCCACATATCAACCGGGTATTTGCCGCAAAAGATAAGCTGGTGATGGTCGGTGAAGCCGGCTTCTGGGCTACCAGTGCAGACGGCGGCATCAGCTGGCAGCGTCAACCTGAATTCTATAACGGTTCATTGTTTTCTGTCGGGCAGTCAGACAAGGGCAGTTTATTTGCCGTAGGTCTGCGTGGCCACGCCTTTCGCAGCAGCGACAACGGCCAAAGCTGGCAGCAACTGACATTATCCTCACCGGCAACGCTCAACTCTGTGATTGCAACGGGTTCGCAGGTTTGGTTGTTCGGCAACAGTGGCGTAATTTTTCAAAGCCGTGATGATGGTCAGAGTTTTCAGCTGGTCCCGCAGACTGAAGGTAAAGCTGTACTGAATGGCTTAGTTGTCGGCGCAGATTTAGTGCTGGCCACGGAAGTCGGAATTAAAACAGTGCAACAAGTGGTAAGCCAATAATTATGAGTGCAAATCGTTTTATCAATAAATGTGAGTATGCGCTGTTCCGCCATCGTGGTTTGGTGGTGATCGCATTCGTTCTGGCAACATTGTTCCTGTTGTTCAAAGCCAGCCAGATTAAACTGGATGCTGCCTTTACCAAGAATATCCCGCTCGCGCATCCATACATGCAAACCTATATGAAGCATGCCAAAGATTTTGGCGGTGCTAACAATATTCTGATTTCGGTTTGTGACGCGTCCGGCAATATCTTTAACCCGAATTTTTTTGATACTTTCCGCAAAATTCACGACCAGGTGTATTACATGCCCGGTGTAGACCGGGTGTTAGTGAAATCGTTATTCAGCCCCAGCACCCGTTTTGTTGAGGTTGTCGAAGACGGTTTTGCCGGTGGTCCGGTGATCCCAGCCGATTTTACATCCGACGAAACAGGATTAGCGATTGTCAGGCAGAATGTTGACAAGGCCGGTATCGTTGGCCGCATGGTAGCGGACGACTACAGCTGCGCTATGGTGACGGCGCAACTGCAGGAAGTGAACCCGGATACGCTGGAGAAACTCGATACCATCGCTTTTGCCAACCAGCTGGAAAAAGAAGTCCGTGGCCAGTATGAAAACGATAAAATTACGGTGCACATCATTGGTTTTGCCAAGATGGTGGGTGATGTGGCGCAGGGCGCCAAAGGTGTCTTAGTTTTCTTCGCCGTAGCAATTTTTATCACCGCGCTGATGGTTTACATGTTCTCGCGTTCGCTAAAGCTGACGTTGCTGCCGATTGGCTGCTCTCTGATTGCCGTGATCTGGCAAATGGGTTTGTTGACCGTAGTCGGCTTCGGTATTGACCCGATGTCTATTCTGGTGCCTTTCCTGATTTTTGCTATCGGCGTCAGTCATGGCGTGCAGATGATCAATGCGACCGGCAAGAGTGTTGCCGAAGGACTGGATGCCAAAACTGCGGCGCAGTCGAGCTTTCGTAAACTGCTGATCCCGGGTGGCGTGGCGCTGTTATCTGACACAGTTGGTTTTATCACTTTATTGGCTATTGATATCGGCGTGATCAGAGAGCTTGCGATCACAGCAAGTTTAGGTGTCGGTGTCATAATCCTGACCAACCTGATTTTGTTGCCAGTCCTGATGTCTTACATCAAATTCAGTGACAAGTATGTGGCGGCGGTTTCAGCACCAACCCCTAAAGCTGATAAATTTTGGTATGTGCTGTCTGCCTGTACTGAGAAGAAAGTTGCAGCACCAATTTTGTTAGTCACTGCGGTACTGTTTGTTTTTGGTTATCAACAAAGTAAAGAGCTGAAAATTGGTGATTTACACCCTGGCGCAGCTGCGTTGCATTCAGACTCCCGCTATAACCAGGATACTTTCCTTATCACGGACCGTTATGCCATTTCGGTTGATTACATTAACGTGATGGTGGAAACAGACGCTAACGGCTGTACCTTCCATCCAATCATGGAAAAAATCGACCAGTTCCAGTGGCAGATGGAAAACGTACCTGGCGTACAAAGCGCAGTATCTCTGGCTTCTGTCTCTAAAACCATCAATGCCGCCTTTAACGAAGGTAACGTGAAGTGGCGTGTACTGCCACGTACCACCGAATCACTGGTGCAGTCGTCAAGCCGCGTCGAAACAAGCACGGGTTTGTTGAATCCGGATTGTTCGGTCATGCCGGTTATTCTGTTCCTGCAGGATCATAAAGCCGAGACTATCGAAAAAGTCGTGGCTGAAGCCAAACGAATTGGTAAAGAGCTGGGTACAGATCAGACTAAGTTTATGCTGGCGTCCGGCCCGGTCGGTGTGATGGCGGCTACCAATGAAGCGGTTGCTGCTGCACAAGACCCGATGACCTGGTACGTCTATGCTGCGGTCATTGCCTTATGTTTATTAAGCTTCCGCTCAGTGCGGGCAACCACAGCGGTGATTATTCCGCTGTATGTGGTTACCATGTTGGCGACCGCACTGATGACTTATCTGGAGATTGGTCTGACGGTGTCGACTTTACCGGTGATTGCATTGGGTGTGGGCATCGGGGTCGATTACGGCATTTATATCCTGACGAATATGACGCAGCCGCTGCGCGATGGTGTTCCGCTGCGGACCGCATATTTTAACGCGCTGAAATCAACCGGCAGTGCCGTACTCTTTACGGCTGTCACATTAGCGATTGGGGTCAGCACCTGGGTGTTCTCGGCGCTGAAATTCCAGGTCGATATGGGCATTCTGCTGACCTTTATGTTTGTCGTGAACATGCTGGGTGCTATTTTTGTGCTGCCGGCATTGGCGGCCTTTTTCTGGCCACAGCGTAAATAAATCGGTCGAATACGGCAAAATTGCATAAAGATGCAAAACGCATCTTTATGCATAAATCCTAATAAAAATGGCCGAAAGGCCATTTTGTTATTTAATCCCGCTGAATATCTTGTCAAATCTGACTTTTAGCTCTGGTACAACCAGTTATAAAGCCAGAAATAAAGCTCGAAAAGCACTACAATTCTCAATAAACTTCGCACCTGACACGCTCTGTATACTATGCACAAATGTCATGCTCCCCCCCGGGCATAGACAACAAAAGGATACAAAAATGGCACTGATAGACGGTCAACCATCTGTACTACTACAAAACGTAAGCAAATTAATTCGTCAGAAAGTCAAAGATCAGGTCGACCTGGTTGAAAAATTCGCCTTCACCTTATACGGCAACGTTGCACATGACGATCTGGTCGGTCGGATTGACAGCGACTTATATGGCGCTGCATTAAGCCTGTGGCAGTCATTCAATGGCCACCACAGCGACGACGCGATGATCCGGGTATTTAACCCTGAAATTGCCAAACACGGCTGGGAATCCAAGCACACTATTGTTGAGCTGGTAATTAAAGACATGCCGTTTCTGGTAGATTCACTGCGTATCGCACTGAATCGCCATAACATCACCGCACACCTGTTATTACATCATCCGCTGCAGACCTTCCGCGATGATAAAGGCAATATCACTGAGTTCCACAAATTAGGTACTAAGGCCAACCCGTCAACCAAACAAACGGTTTTTCATGTTGAAATCGACCGGATGACTGATAAAACGGCGATGGACCAACTGACAGCCGAACTGGCGTCAGTGATGCAGGATGTGTCGCTGGCCGTGACTGACTGGCAGCCGACTCGCGCCAAGCTGGAACAGGTCATTGCTGATTTGCCTAAAAATGCCGGTTTAGCTTCTGCTGAGCAGCTACAACAAGCGACTGATTTCCTCAATTGGCTGGTGAAAGACAATTTCACTTTATTGGGTTATCGCCAGTACGCCATAGTGCCAATCTCCGGCGACTATAAAATAGAAGGCATTGCTGACAGTGCGCTCGGTTTAATGCGCCGCAGCACGTCGCGCGATTTAATGTTAAGCGACCTGCCGGATGTGGCGCGTAAACAGGCGCTGAGTTCGGATTTATTGATCCTGACCAAAACTAACAACAAATCGCGCGTGCACAGACCGGCTTATATCGATTACATCGGGATTAAACGTTTTGATGCCAAAGGCCAGGTGATTGGCGAGGACCGTTTCATCGGTTTGTATTCCAGCTCGCTGTATAACAACAGTGCGGCCGATATACCGCTGTTGAAAAATAAACTGGCCAAAGTGATGGAACAGTCTGGCTTTGCGGTCGGCACCCATGCTTATAAAGCCTTGCTGAATATTCTGGAAACTTACCCACGTGATGAATTGATCCAGGCTGATCACGACGAACTGCTGGAAGTTGCCACTGGCGTACTGCAGATGCAGGAGCGCGACATGACGCGGCTGTTCCTGCGTAAAGATGCCTTTGGCCGCTTTGTTTCTGCCATGGTCTATGTGCCACGTGAGCGCTATAACACGCAGCTGCGGATAGACACGCAAAAGATCCTGCAGGGTTTCCTTGGCAGCGACGAGCCGGTGGAATTTACCACCTATTTCTCTGAATCCGTGTTGGCACGCACCCACTATTTTGTGCGCATCAACGACAGCACAGTCGAGTTCAATGTGAAAGAAATCGAACAAAATCTGATTGAAGCCGCCCGCACCTGGGAAGATAAACTGGCAACCGCACTGGTTGGCAGCTTTGGTGAAGTCCGTGGCCGCGAACTCAGCAATAAATATGTCAATGCATTCCCTCGCGCCTATAAAGACGAAATGCTGCCAAACGATGCTTTAGTGGATATCGCCAAGCTCGAGGCGTTAAGTGCTGACCATCCGCTGGAAATGTTGTTTTACCGGCCGCAGGAAGAATCCGCCGACAGCAAAGCAGTACGGCTGAACCTGTTCCACAAAGACAGCCCAATCCATTTATCTGATGTGTTACCAATGCTGGAAAACTTCGGTTTACGTGTGATTGGTGAGACACCTTATGCTGTGCGTTGCCCGGATGGTTCGGTCAGCTGGGTGCTGAATTTCAGCATGGAAGTGAACGGCAAAATGCCGGAAGACTTCGAAAAAGCCCAGCAGCTGTTCCAGGAAGGTTTTGATAAAGTCTGGAAAGGCGATCTGGAAGATGACGGCTTCAACCGTCTGATCCTCGGTGCCGGCCTGACTGGTCGCGAAGCGTCGTTATTACGTGCTTTTGCCAAATACAAACGCCAGATCGGCGGGACTTTCAGTCAGGCATATGTCGAATCGACTTTTGGCCGTTATCCGCAACTGGCCAATCTGCTGGTGAAACTGTTTAACAGCAAATTTGACCCGGCCGCAACAGGCAGCAGCGATACAACTGCCGCTATTGAAGCTGAAATTCTGGCACAGCTGGAACAAGTGGCTAACCTCGATGATGACCGCATCATCCGGCGCTTCCTCGCTATTATTCAAGCGATGGTGCGGACCAACTACTTCCAGAATGCTGCCGATGGTTCACAAAAACCTTATATCTCGTTCAAAGTGCGTCCGTCGCTGATCCCGGATATGCCGCTGCCGCTGCCATTCTTTGAGATCTTTGTTTATTCACCAAAAGTGGAAGGTGTGCACTTACGCTTCGGTAAAGTCGCACGTGGTGGTCTGCGCTGGTCAGATCGTCGTGAAGACTTCCGCACCGAAGTGTTGGGCCTCGTGAAAGCCCAACAGGTGAAAAACACTGTGATTGTGCCAGTCGGCGCTAAAGGTGGTTTTGTCTGTAAGAAACTGCCAACTACAGGTGGCCGCGAAGCCTGGCTCAATGAAGGTAAAGCCTGCTACCGCACCTTTATCCGTGGTTTACTGGATATCACTGACAACATCATTGCCGGCGCTATTGTGCCGCCAAAATCCGTAGTGCGTCTGGACGAAGACGACCCGTACCTGGTGGTTGCCGCAGATAAAGGCACTGCAACTTTCTCTGATATCGCCAACAGCATTTCGCTGGAATACAACCACTGGCTAGGCGACGCTTTTGCATCTGGTGGTTCTAACGGTTACGACCACAAAGGCATGGGTATTACAGCCCGTGGTGGTTGGGAATCGGTCAAACGCCATTTCCGCGAAGTGGGAATCGATTGTCAGACTACTGATTTCACCTGTGTGGGGATCGGTGATATGGCCGGTGACGTGTTTGGTAACGGTATGCTGTTATCTGAACATATTCGCCTGCAGGTGGCGTTTAACCACATGCACATTTTTGTCGACCCAAATCCGAACGCAGCGGCGTCTTTTGTTGAGCGTCAGCGCATGTTTAATCTGCCTACTTCAACCTGGGATGATTACAACAAAGAGCTGATTTCGGAAGGCGGCGGTATTTTCCTGCGCAGCGCCAAGTCAATCAAACTGACACCGCAAATGCAGCAAATGCTGGGTGTTACAGTCGCCAGCCTGACACCAAACGAATTTATCCGCGCTGCGCTGATGATGGAAGTGGATCTGATTTGGAACGGTGGTATCGGTACTTATGTTAAAGCGACTGATGAAACTCATGCCGAAGTCGGTGACCGGGCATCAGAACCATTACGGGTTAACGGCAAAGAAGTTAAAGCCAAAATCATCGGTGAGGGCGGTAACTTAGGTACTACCCAGCGTGGTCGTATCGAATACGCCATGAACGGTGGCCGCATCAATACCGACTTTATCGATAACGTTGGCGGTGTGGACTGTTCCGATAACGAAGTGAACATCAAGATCCTGCTGAATGCGCTGGTTGCCAGCGGCGACATGACGCTGAAACAACGTAACGATTTGCTGTACAGCATGACCAATGATGTTGCAGACATCGTGATCAGCGATTGTTATCGCCAAACCCAGTCGATTTCTGTGTCGATGCTGTTAGGTGCAGAGCAGTTAAAAGAGTACACCCGTTTTATCCATGCACTGGAAAAAGACGGCAAGCTGAACCGTGAACTGGAATTCCTGCCAACGGACGAAGCACTGGCCGAGCGGATGGTGAAAGGTCAGGGCCTGACCCGGCCGGAAATGTCGATTTTAACTGCATACGGCAAAATGGTGCTGAAAGAACAGCTGGTGACGCCAGAAGTGTCAGAAGCGCCATATTTCAAACAGTTACTGCTGGGGGCTTTCCCACCAGTTCTGGTCGAAAAATTTGCCGCTGAGATGGAAACCCATCCGCTGAAGGCTGAAATTATTGCCACTAAACTGGCGAATATGTTGGTCAACGACATGGGCGCTAACTTCGTGCAACGGATGATGGAAGAAACCGGCTCCAGCGTGTCTGAAGTTGCCATCAGCTACGCCATTGCCCGCGACCTGTTTGACCTGCCAGGTATCTGGAGCAAACTGGAAGCGCTGGATA
>CAMLNG010000107.1 GCA_946481195.1 uncultured Chromatiaceae bacterium | reverse complement strand
GTCGCCCATGGCGCTGGTCACTCGGCGGCGGTCATTTTGTTTGACCGCAACGTTGCGCCCTTTGAGCAAGCCGGTTTTCGCACCCACAGCAGCCTGACGACTGCCAGTTTTGGCCGGCATGATGAACTGGCTGATCTGCAGTTCGGTCAACAACATGGTTATATGCTGCTAAGCGGCAGCAACTCCGCTGCGGATGACTATCAGGACGGCGATGGAAATGACGTGCATTCCCGTTATCAGCGCTACAGCGGCAATATTGCCGTTGGCTGGACGCCGGATGTGGATACCAAAGTTGAGCTGTCCGGAGCCCGCAGTGATGGTGAAGCCGCTTACGCTGACCGCGGTATGGATGGCACCCGTTTTCGCCGCGACAGCCTGAATCTGCGCGTTGAAAAAACCAATATCACGCCGTGGCTGGAGCAGGTGAAATTCCATTGGTTTGACAATGAAGTTGACCACCTGATGGACGACCAGCAACTGCGCGAACCAGGCATGATGGGCTATGCCAATTTACTCCGCGAGACCAAAGGCGGGCGTCTCAGTGCCGTTTTTACGCCGTCAATCAATTACAAAGTGACATTGGGTGTGGACCAACAGGACAGCGGGCATAGCTCGCGTTCAGCACCCGCGTCTGGCGTATATACCGCCTTACTCGACGATGCAGAGATCTCGCAAGTTGGTGTATTCGCTGAATGGCGTTTCCAGCTGGCGCAATTTGATGCAGTAGCGGCTGGCTATCGGCTGGACCGATGGCAAGCAAAAGATGAGCGGTTAAAAATCGCCGGCATGATGAGTTCTATGCCTAACCCGACAGCCGGACAACAGCGCGACGACGACCTGCACAGTGGTTTTGCCCGTTATGAGCATCAATTCAGCTCAATTCCGGCCAGCTGGTATGTCGGCGTTGGCAGTACAGCGCGGTTCCCGGATTATTGGGAATTGATCGCCAAAGAGGGCATCAAAGCAAAAAGTGCGTTTCAGGAGATAGCACCGGAACAGACCACACAACTGGATCTGGGTTATTTGTTTAAAAACGCAGGCACCGAATGGTCAGCATCGGCTTTTTACAATGAAATCAGTGATTACATTCTGGTTGATTACAGCAACATGATGAAAGCCAACGGTTTTGTCAGAAACGTTGATGCCAGCAGCTACGGCGCTGAATTTGGCGTACAGCGCAAGTTTTCTCACCACTGGCAAGCTGACGCGACACTGGCATACACCCGGGGCGACAACGACACCGACGGCACAGCGCTGCCGCAAGTTTCACCGCTCGAAATCAAACTGGGTCTGAGCTATGCGCAGGATAACTGGTCGGTCGGTTCCTTGTTACGTATTGTTGATGCGCAAAGTCATTTCGACCGGGACAAAGGCAATATTGTTGGCAAAGATTTGGGCGCAACACCGGGTTTTGCTGTGCTGTCATTAAACGGCAGCTGGCGTCCGCTAGCAAGCTTGCTGCTAACTGCCGGCGTCGACAACCTGCTTGACCGTACTTATGCCGAATTTGTCAGCCGCGCTGCCGGCAACGGCATGGGAGGCAGCATCCCGGGGTATGTCCAGACGTTACGCGTCAACGAGCCAGGCCGCACCGCCTGGTTAAAAGCGCAGTGGAACTGGGATGGTAATTTCTAATGAAAACGCTGCATCACTGGATACTGGTTGGTAGTTTAACGCTGTTAGCTACGCATGTTGCCGCACAGCAGCATCCGGCCGCAAGCCAGGCTGTTGCGGGCACGGATTTGCAGCAAATCCACAGCTTTATGCAAGAAACCTGGCACAGCGCCGAGCACCCGTTAAAGCTGGGACCGGCGCATATCTCAGGTGATTTGGCTGTAGCAGACTGGTGGCATCAAGGGAAGGGGGGCCGCGCGGTGTTTAAGCGCAGCAATAAGCAATGGCAACTGATCCTTTGTGGCGGTGCCGGCATTTTGCAAAGCGCTTTATGGCAGCATTTGGGGCTGACGCCGTCAGCTGCGGATGATTTTGTCCGAGCGATCGGCCGTGCCGAACAGAGTGTCAGTGCAACGGATAAGGCGTTGCTGGACGCCTTTGGTGCAACTATCAAACTGCATGGCGGGCATGAACCGCAGCATTAAATCTATAGCCGCAGCAGTCGTTACTCACGCTGCCTGAAGCGCTTTAGTGCGCATTTGCCTGTGCTTGCCATTCCCCCGGCAAACACAGGCGCTCATCAGCTATATTCCCGGTCGCGGAAACAAGTGACAGGGAAAGTGTTCCGGGAGTTTGCCGTGCTCGTTGAAAATATTGTCTTTGTCCTGCGTTTATTTTTCCTGGTGTCACTGCTCACCGCATTGGTCTATACCATCGCACCGGCGGAATCAGGACGTGATGCATTCGAGCAACAAATTGAAGCAGGATTCTTTGTGTTTGCCGCAGCAGTTGGTTTGATTATGCTGACTATCCTTTAATCGCCAATACAATAAGTGGCGTTTTTGTTGCGTGATAACAAATCTATGGGTGAGGGCGGCGAACTGTCTGAACGGTCGTTGCATACACTGGCAGTCTGATGACAATCACTTCAAACTGGCGGCAAGTAACAGCCAGCGGTTATAGTAAAAATAGATTTTTGCTACAGAGAGCATCATGTGTGGCCGGCTGAACGTAACTGATAATCCGCTGTTGATTGAATTGCTCGGGCAGCTCGGCATTGAGCTATATCCTGCGTCAGCTATTAATCAGCCTCCTGAGGCAACAGCACAGTTATCGCTTGATTTCCCCATCAGAACCGGACGTTTTATCCGTGTTACAGATCTGATTAGCATAGTACTGCAACGAGACGGCCAGCGCCGCTTACAGGATGCCATCTGGTGGCTGCTGTTAGACGCAACCGACCAAGGTTTTAAGCCCAGCGCTTACACCAGCTTTAACACCAGATCTGACAAGCTCAATCAACGTGGCAGCGCAGGTTATCAGGCCTTTCGCCAGCAACGTTGCATTATCCCGGCCAGTGGATTTGGCGAGACAGAAAAGCTGCAGAGCGTCAGCCGCTACACCGATTTCATCGGACAACAAGCTTTGGCGTTTGCCGGCCTGTACCGCACCTGGCTGGATAAAAGCACTGGCGAATTCATTTACTCCTGTTCAATCATTACCTTAGCGCCACACCCAAAACTAATGCCATTTCACAGCAAAGCCATGCCGATGATGCTGCCGCAAAGCGCATTTAACGCCTGGCTCAATCCACACAGCAATATCGAGCAATTCAACGATCTACTGAAACCGAGACTTTATACTGGTTTAACAGCTATCCCAATCGATAAACCGAGCCAGTTTCAACCAATAGCAAACGCGGTAGAAATAGACTCAGATTAGAGGCATCAAGAGTAAAAATGGGTAGAGTGCGATCAGGCGTTTCTAACCAGGACCTTTGTAGATGGGAGCTTAAATGCGGTCACTCCCGCATAATTCGATTTAACATAATATACATTATAGGATATCAAATATATGTCGAAATTGTCGTTATCTACATATAGATCAATGTTTTATGTGCATATCTAATTTAGACGGCAATCATCGATTTATCTACAGTTCTGTCAATCTACCCACAGTTTTTTAATACAAGCAAATCCCAAAGCGATTTTGCGCCGTGGCATGTCCGCTAATGTATTCGTTATGTGAAATGCCATCATGGCTTTTTCTGCGTAACCAAATCAAAGTTAAAGACTTTTCTGTGTTTGTAATCTGTGGCAAATTGCCGTTGAGGCTGTGCTGGACTGCACAATTGACCATCTTAAAATTTTCGCTGCTATGGAGAGCTTTATGACTGATTCTGTCTTGATATTTTTCGGCGCTATTTTGGCGCTAATGATTCTGAAGCTGTTGTTTAGTAAAAACAATGCGTGTGAACAGCCTTACAAATACACACTAAACAAAACGCTGTTTACACCTGCGGAGCGTTCATTTTTTGGTGTACTGGATTTAGCGGTCGCAGATCAATACCGGGTTTTTGGCAAAGTCCGGGTTGCCGATATTTTGTTGCCAGCCAAAGGATTGAACAAAAGCCACTGGAAAATTGCCTTTAACAAAATTGCCGCCAAGCATTTTGATTTTGTGCTGTGCAATCAACAAACGCTTGAAGTTGTTGCCGTGATTGAACTCGACGACAAAAGTCATCAGAAAACCAAGACTCAACACCGTGACACTTTGCTTGAATCTGCATGTGCAACTGCGGGCTTGCCGTTAGTGCGTTTTGCAGCAAAATCCAGCTATCAGGTGACTGAAATTCAACAGAAAATCCAAACAGAATTAGCAGTAAAAAGTGATTGATCACAGCCATTTTTGAGCTGATTGAGGCGTGTATTTTTTTAACGAGGTCAGCGCCCTGCTCACTTTTCGCCAAGTTTTCAACAACATGAAACGCAAGTCTCGACTCTATGGTGATTGTGCAACGATGCTTACAAGCAGCTGTTTGGCAGCTGCGAAGCTAAGCCAGTTGCACCCTATGAGTATTATTATCCCAAGCCCGAAAATGCTCCCCCTGGGCAAACGGGTGACGGCCCCAAGCCGGAACCCGAAGCCCAGCAGAGCCAGATTTATATCGCGGGATATGAGAAAACGTCGCGGGGTGTCAATATGGCTTTTGTGACCTCTGACGGAGAGCCGTACTATCCGAAAAGCTATGCGGTGAAAAAACTGGGTGACTGTACAGCATTAGTAAGGGTAGATTTACGAGTGTTAAATTTGACATGTATGCCTAATTCGTTGGCTTTTTCGGACAGCACTCTGACTGTCGATTCATTTAAAACTGAAGCAAAATAAAAACGAAAGGAATTCAAATGATTGAAGAGCTCAAAAACAAAATGGAATTGGCTATTGGTGAGCGGTTGAGCAACCCAATTATTTATTCATTTATGTTAAGCTGGAGTGTAATAAACTATGATTTTTATATGATAGTTTTTTCTAAAAACTCCGTCACCGATACTATGATTTTGTTAGATAAATACGTTTGGCAATCCAATTGGCATACATTTCTGTATTCTTTTGCAATGCCTATTTTGTCTGTCTTGTTTTACATATACGTGCTCCCATATCCTACCGAGATTGTTTACAGACATAGACTATCGAAAGCTAAACAGCTTAGAGCTATAAAAATATCAATTGAAGAGCAACAAACTGTCACTGTGGATGAGTTTAAAAATCTAAAAGACAAATTTTTTAATTTAGAAATTGAAAAAGATGTTCAAATTGAAAAGCTCAGGTCTGAATTGGAAAAGGCAAAAGAGCTTTATCGATTAGCTATTACTAAAAATGATAAAACGAACGACATGAAAACTATTAGCCCTGAATACGCAGGCCTGTCAACAACACCATCTTCAAAATATGTCTTAGATGATGCCAAATGGTTGAACAACTTAGAGGTAAATGTCCGTAGAAATGTTGAGCTTCTGCTGAAGAGGCTAATGAACACCAAGTACTTAGAAGAAAAAGAATTAGATAAATTTGACGCTAATTTTGTTTCACCAAATATAATAGACCAGTTAATATCTCGTGGATTGATTCGTCACCTTACGATCTCCGGGCGCACAAATTATACAATTACCGATTCTGGTGGAAAACTATTTGGTTATATAAACTCATATGATAATGATAAGCAAGAATAAAATTATAAATTGATTAAGTGGCTTTTTTGAATTGATACAGGGGGTTATTAGGGGGCGAAGCCCCCTGATGGAGCGCGGAGCGCGGTAACTCAAGGCCAGTGCAGCTGGCCGCTGAAGCGAAGCTTCCCTCTGCTGAAAATTATTTCAATACACCTTGTGATTTTGCAGATGTTAGATAACTGAGTTTTTTGCGTCCAGTTGCAGGCTCGAACGATGCACTCATATCATGCTTAATGTTTATCATCGATAGCACTGCTAAAGGTAAAAGACCAATTAACATTGAGCTATTAACGTAACCCGAGACCTCACCAGCAGCTATAGCTGCTGCCCAAGGAGCACCTTTAAGACTAAATTCACACGATAATTTGGAACTCGTTGATATCTTAAATTTCTCTTTGCTAACTCGATTTAAGTCATCTATGTCCTTTTTAAGGTTTGAAATAGCCTTCCTTTCCGCCAATCGAACATCAGGAGCCTTAAGAATTTCAAAATAAACTTCATCTAACCTTTCATGCAGTACACTCAACTCGTCATAACGTCTTTGCTTAAACTCTAATATTTCGTTAATTGGTGTGTCTGCACTCGGTACGGGAAGGAGATTTGATAATTCGATTCTCAGCTTTGGATCAGGCTTGGAAAAGTCATCCAGTATCAGATTCTTGCTTCCTAAACTGTGAATAACCCAATCACAATCTTTATCATTTAACAGATCTTGAGAAATCAAATGTTGTCCACGGAGTATTGCTTTGGCTATTTCATCTCCATAGTAGCTACCTTCCGCGTGTATTAGAGGCCGACTAACAACCCCACAGGCCCTTAAATCAATTTCGTCAGGAATCCCACCTGAAAACAGGTTGTTGTCAGGGATGGTAATCTTATCCCAGTACATCAACATAAACCGAATGTCGGTTTTACTTATTCCTCCAGTAACAGTAAAAGAATCGGGATTATCTGACTGGATTTCAAATGGCGACGTTATGATTCCTCTTTTCATTTTGTGTTATCCCTCAAATATCAGCTATAACGTCAATTAAATCTAATTATCTGACTTTAGGTGCAGAGTCCTCGGATCCGACCAGTCCGGCACAGTAATAGCCAGACCTTGTTCCATTTTGGAACGATTGTTAACAGAACACCATAAAAACAGAAAGGCCCTATTTTGTAAACAGGGCCTTTTTAAGTAGTTGATATTTAGCGTAATGTTTTCATTATGAGACAATTTAAATATCCAGTAAGTATCTTTTCTATAGCGACTTACTTACCAAAGACGCCATCCACAAATACCGGTATCACACCGTTAATCAAGCCGCTTTAATACCCACTTGCAAAATGCGATCTTGCTCATCGATTTGCCGGACTGTCAGAATCAGCTGGTCGAGCTGAACGTCGTCGCCGACCACGACGCGGCGGAAGAATCTGTTGCTGATGTAATCGGAAATGGTTTGTGTTGGATCTAATTCACCGAAGTCGATGGTGTAAAACGCGCCCAAATCGGCCAGCGTAATTTGGCCGTTGAGGACAAATTCACCGAAGAAGTCTTGTTTGCTTTGACTGGCCTCCGCGGCGTAACTGGATAACACTTCGCTGACGACGGTGCTGTCAGCGGCTTTGGCCATCACCATCAGCGTGTCGTTGGCTTTGAAGCGTGTACAGTCCAGGCATTGGATCCACTCGCCGTTTCGTACCAAGCCCAAAAACTGCACTGAGGATGGCACCGGCAACATGGTCCAGTCGGTGTCGATCACCGGTGAGTCTGCATTCACCTGATAAGCCAGTACCTGTAGCACGTCTTTGCTTTGCGCAACTTCCAGCGGCATCACATAGTCAGCACCTGGGGCTTTTGGCACTTCCAGTTTTAACCAGCGCGCCACCGGCGCTATCGACCAGCCTTGAATAAGCAGCGACACAATTACGACGAAAAACGCCACGTTAAAATACAAATCTTTATTCGGCACACCAGCGAGCCACGGAATTAATGCCAGAATAATCGGCACAGCACCGCGCAGCCCTACCCAGCTGATAAAAATCTGATCGCGTTTGGGGAAATGAAATGGCAGCAGACTGAGCACCACGGCCAGTGGCCGCGCGATAAAAATCATCACCAACGCTAATGCAACGGCCGGTAGCAGATAGTCCAGCAAATCAGTTGGGGTCACCAGCAAACCCAACATCAAAAACATGATGATTTGACTGAGCCAGGCCAAACCGTCCTGCAGGCGCAGGATATGTTGCACCGGTGCCAGCCGGGCATTGCCAACCAAAAAACCGGCCAAATACACAGCTAAAAAGCCGCTGCCGCCGAACTGGTTGGTCAGGCCGTACAACGATAAAGCGTAGGAAATGGCAAATAATGGGAAAAACGCCGGGCTTAACGGTAATTTACGGCAAAGCCAAATCAGCGCCCTGCCGCCGCCCCAGCCAAACAAGGCCCCGACCGCCGCCTGCTGCACAAACACCAGCATGGTGCTCCAACCCAGCTCAGCTTCACCGGCTACAACACTGACCAGCGTAAACGTCAGCATAACAGCCATCGGGTCGTTGCTCCCCGACTCTATTTCCAGCGTCGAAGCCACCCGTTCTTTGATATTCAGCCCGGCCGACTGAAAGATAGAAAAAACCGCTGCCGCGTCGGTAGAACTTAAGATGGCGCCAAGTAATAGACCTTCCAGTAAAGTGAGCTTAAACAACCACATGGCTGCCAGGCCTAGCACCAGACAGGTCACTAACACCCCGACCGTCGCCAGCGCTGCCGAAGGCGCTAGCACCACTTTCACCCGGTCCGGATGTGTGCGCATACCACCATCAAACAGAATAACCACCAGCGCCACTGACCCAATCAACAGCGCTAAATCCGGATCAGCAAATTGAATGCCCAGAACCCCATCTTCGCCGGCCAGCATGCCCATCACCAGAAAGATCAGCAACAATGGCGCGCCAAAGCGCGCTGAAATCAGTGTCGCAATAATGCTGACCGTGAACAGTACACCGGCGATCAGAATGTTGAGGTTAACTGCATCCAATAAAACGTCCTTATGCGGGCGGTTTAAATCGCATTTAATTCCTGGTAAATCGCCTGCAATGCAGCCAGCGGATCTGCCGCTTTGGTGATAGGCCGGCCAATCACCATGTAATCAACACCCACAGCCACAGCTTGTGCCGGAGTCATCACGCGTTTTTGGTCGTCAGCACCGGCAAATGCCGGGCGAATACCAGGCGTAACTAATTGAAACTGCTGGCCGAACTGCTGCTTCAGCAGGCTTGCTTCCTGTGCTGAACATACCACGCCATCAAGGCCTGCCTGCTTTGTCAGGCCAGCCAGTTTTAATACTTGCTGCTCTGGCGTCAGCGTGATGCCTAATTCGATTAAATCAGCCTGCTCCATGGAGGTAAGCACAGTCACCGCAATCAGCAGTGGCTTGTCTGCACCAAAGCTTTGCAAGGCTTCGCGCGCTGCGACCATCATCCGGCTGCCGCCGCTGGCGTGCACGTTGACCATCCAGACGCCAAGATCTGCCGCGGCTTTGACTGCTTTGGCAACTGTATTCGGAATATCATGGAATTTTAAATCCAGAAACACATCAAAGCGGCGTTGTTGCAGTTCACGGACAAAATCAGGGCCAAAATGGGTAAACATTTCTTTGCCGACTTTTAGGCGGCACAACGCCGGGTCCAGCTGGCTCACCAGATTTAATGCTGCACCTCGGTCTTCATAATCCAGCGCCACCACAACAGGGCTTAATTGCATAACGATAATTCCACAAACAGAAAGGACAAGATCAGCGGCCGTCAATGCCGCCCAGAGGTTCTACCGTCTCCCATTGTTGGCAGGACGGACATAACCAGTATTGCTGCCGGGTTTTAAAACCGCAATTGCGGCAGCTATACAGGATTTTGGTATCAAGATAGGCGCGCACCAGGCCGTCGATGGCCTGTAGAGCTTCCATCTGTGCCGGCTGATTTAGCTGCCTGATTTGCAGTAAACGCTGGAATAAGCGGATATTTGGCTGTTGTTGCAGTTTTTCCAGCAGCAGCTGTTCACCCGCAGCCGGCGAACCGGTTTGTACCAGCCAGTCGCACATAAAGATAGTTGCAGT
>CAMLNG010000106.1 GCA_946481195.1 uncultured Chromatiaceae bacterium | reverse complement strand
AGCTCGTTAATTAACTCTTCGATTTTTAACGTCGAAATCGGGTCCAGTGCAGACGCTGGTTCATCCAGTAACAACACTTCAGGCTCAATGGCGATAGCGCGGGCAATGACCAGACGCTGTTGCTGACCACCGGATAAACCAAAAGCATTATCGTGCAAACGATCTTTCACTTCGTTCCACAACGCTGCACCTTTTAATGAAGTTTCTACCACTTCGTCCAATACACGGCGGTCATTAACGCCCTGCAGACGCAGGCCATAAGCGACGTTTTCATAGATCGATTTCGGGAACGGGTTGGGCTTCTGGAACACCATCCCAACCTGACGGCGCAGCTCAGCAACATCAACGGCTTTGTCATAGATATTCTGGCCATCGAGTAAAATTTTACCTTCGATGCGGCAGATGTCGACCAGGTCATTCATCCGGTTGAAGCAGCGTAACAAAGTGGATTTACCACAACCAGACGGTCCGATAAAAGCGGTCACGCGCTTTTCCGGGATCTGCATATTGATGGTTTTCAGCGCTTGGGATTCACCGTAGTAGAGGCGCAAGTCATTGACTTCCAGCTTGATTTTTTCATCTGCCAGATTCAGCTCACTGTAGCCGTTCAGAATTTGTTGTGTTGTCATACTTCAGTTCACTCTTAAAATTCAGTTCAGGTTCTGAGCGGGACGCTTGGCGCCCCGCCGGTTGGTGCCTGCCGGCACCCCTTGGATCTTTGGATTCTAGTCAGACTCGCTGCGATATTTTTCCCGCAACTTATTCCGTAAATGAATGGCAGCCATGTTCAACACCACAATCAGCAGCACCAGCACTAAGGCAGTGGCGTACAGCAGTGGACGCGACGCTTCAACGTTCGGGCTCTGGAAACCTACATCGTAAACATGGAAACCTAAGTGCATGATTTTCTGGTCCAGATGCACGAAAGGGAAAGTGCCGTCGACCGGTAAAGTCGGCGCCAGTTTCACCACACCGACCAGCATCAGCGGTGCCACTTCGCCGGCAGCGCGGGCAATCGACAAAATCAGCCCCGTCATCATCGCTGGTGTCGCCAACGGCACAACTACTTTCCATAAGGTCTCAGATTTAGTGGCACCAAGCGCCAGACTGCCCATCCGGATAGTGCTTGGGATCCGAGATAAACCCTCTTCAGTCGACACAATCACCACTGGCAGCGTTAACAAGGCCAGGGTCAAAGACGCCCAGAACAACCCTGGGGTACCAAAAGTTGGCGCCGGCAGTTTTTCCGGATAAAACAGCGCATCGATATTGCCGCCCATGATGTAAACAAAGAAGCCCAGACCAAACACGCCGTAAACAATAGACGGCACACCGGCCAGGTTATAAACCGAAATGCGGATTATCTTCAGCAAGGTCCCCTGCTTGGCATATTCACGCAGGTAAATCGCTGCCAGCACACCAAATGGCGTGACGATAATCGACATCAGGATTACCATCGTAATAGTGCCGAAAATAGCCGGGAAAATACCGCCTTCAGTATTGGCCTCGCGTGGGTCTTCACTGAGGAAGTTCCAGATAGACACCACATAGTGCACGGATTTATCCAGCAACGACATCTGGTTCGGCATGTGAGCATGCACGATGTTTGACAAGCTGATCGTCAGCTCCTTGCCTTCTGCTGTGACCACTTTCAGGCTGTCGCGTTTGGCCTGGGTATATAAATCTTCCAGCTTTTGTTGCAGCTGCGCATATTGCGCATCTAAAGCGGCCTGCTCTTCTGTCGCTTGCTGGGCATACTGGCTGATTTCTGCCGCAGTTGCGCCCTGTAACTCCATAGTTCTTTTACCCAGACGCAGCGCTTCCAGTGCTTTGTTTATTTTACCGATATCACCTTTTTCAATGTCGGTAATGTCATCGTGCAAGGCATTGGCGCGCGCCATCGCATCCTGTAAGGCCGGCCATAAGGCTTCGCCTTCAGCAATCACTTTATCCTGCTGCAACAGTTGCAGCGGGAAACCGTAGAAATTGCCCCACTCACGCCGTTCAATCACGATGGCGTTGGCAGGTTTTTCCCAACCAGTCAGGTCGTGATCTAAAAACCAGGCGAAATCACGGCCATAGACGTCGCGGTTGCCCAGTTTCAGCAAGTGCCGGGCATAACTTTCGGCATTATCCGGCAGCGCCACACCTGAATCTTTCAGCGTGACCGCACTGACCTGTTCAGTACGGACATGTTCGGCTAACAGCGTTTTTTTGCTGCCATCGGCCTGTACCGCTTCAACCCGTTGCAAGTCGGCTGGCCAGAAATGGCTGCCCCCCTGCACGGCAATCAGCCCCAACACGCCAATCACCATCACCAGACACAAAGCGATTGCACCGGCGTTTAACCAAATCCACGGAGTTCCCGTTTTAAACCAAGCTCTCATGCCGTTCACTCCGAATTACAGATTACTGAAGCGTTGACGTAACCGCTGACGAATCACTTCTGCCAACGTGTTGAAAATAAAGGTAAAGACAAACAGCACCAACGCGGCTAGGAATAACACGCGGAAGTGAGTACTGCCCACTGCGGTTTCGGGTAACTCCACCGCGATATTGGCGGACAAAGTGCGCATGCCTTCAAACAGGTTGAAATTCACCACCGGGCTGTTCCCGGTCGCCATCAGCACAATCATCGTTTCCCCAACAGCACGACCAAAACCAACCATCACAGCAGCGAAAATACCCGGGCTTGCGGTGGGTAACACCACGCCCATCATCGTCTGCCACGGTGTCGCCCCCAGCGCTAACGAACCTTGGGTTAAATGGCGAGGCACGTTAAACACCGCATCTTCAGCAATAGAGAAAATATTAGGAATGACAGCAAACCCCATCGCAATTCCGACCACCAGGGCATTACGCTGGTCATAAGTAATGCCATTGTCAGTAAACCACTGGCGCAGGCTGCCGTTGAAAAACAGCTGATCGACGGCCGGGCTTAAGCTGACACATAACCAGATGAAGCCGATGATCATCGGGATCAGGACCACCACTTCCCAGCCCAGACCAAAACGCTCACGCCAGCTGCGCGGGACAAAGCGCCACAGGTAAGCCGTCAATAACATCATCAGCGGCAACAGCAGCAGGATGGCAAAGACTGCACTTAAGTATTTTTCAACAAAAGGTGCCAGCCACAAACCGGCGAGGAAACCCAAAATTACCGTTGGCAGTGCCGCCATGATTTCAATAGTCGGCTTTACCTTGCCGCGCAGTTTCGGCGTCATGAAGTAAGCGGTATAAAGCGCACTCATGATGGCCAGCGGCGTAGCAAACAACATGGCGAACAACGCTGCTTTTAGGGTACCGAGCGCCAGTGGCACCAGGCTCATTTTTGCTTCAAACTCGTCAGAGCCTGAAGATGCCTGCCAGATATAGTCTTTTTCGCCACGGCCTTCGTACCAGACTTCATTCCACATCGCTTTCCAGCTCACGTCCGGGTGCGCATTTTCCAGCGTAAAACGCTGTACTTTGCCGTCGCCGGCAAAAGCCAGTAAAGCGGTGTTAATCGGGCTGATGGCAATGCGCTCAAAGCTTGTGCCTTCAGCCAGTGGTTCCAGCGACAAAGTGCGGGCTGAAGTACCGTAGTGAATGCCTAAATGACCTGAGGTATCCAGCGCCAGGAAGCCTTTGCGCGAGTACTCTGGTTCAATCTGGCGAATGGCCGCCGGATGCTGTGCAAAATCACGGATATGTTTTAAATGAAAATTGTTATGCTCGTCGCGTACCAAAAACCACTGGCTCAGGCTACCGTCTGAACTACCGACAATCAGCGACACGGCGCCGACCAGAAACTCAACCGCGGTGACCTGCTGCCCTTTTGCCACGGCATTGACGGCTTCGACATAACGCGCCTGCGCAGGATCTGTGACGTCGTAATAGTGAATCTTCTCGTTGCCTTCGGCGATGAACAAATTGTGTAACGTCGTATCCAGTAAGATCCGGCTGACATTGGCCGGTGCATCTGGCAGGGCGTAATCGGTACGAACCAACGTGGTTTCACCGGTCATAAACTCAGTTTGAGCTTCAAACACATGGTAACTGAGCTTGCCATCGGCACTGAAGGCCACTAATGCAGTGCCAGCACTGCCTTCCTGCACCGCCAGACTTTTCAGTGCCTGCCCGGGGTTTAAATCCAGCGGCGTTTCGCCAAGCGGATAAGTCACGACCGGCACCACTTTCCGTTTGTCGTTCGGGTAGCTCAGGTTGTATTCGTGTTTAATCACCAGCGCCTGGCCGTTGGACAAACCCAGTGCCAACAAGCCGGAACGGGGTTCGCCACGGGCAAAAGCTGAAATCGTGGTATTGGCAGGTAACACCAGCTGGACTTTCTCACCCGCAGCGCCTGTCATCGCATCAAAAAATGCCAGCTCGCCACTGGCGGAAACATTCAGACCGACTTCGCTGTAGCGTTCCAGATTGGTATACAGCGGTTTATCGCTGTTAATTTGGTAACTCTGCGCTGGCTCGACGCTTGCCGAAGAGAATATCGGCCCGACTTCGGAGAACAGATAAATGAAAATAGTCGCAAAAGCTGCGACCACGCTGATACCGGCAAAGGCGATGCCGTACTTGGACATTTTGTCTTTAAAACTGCGCCAACGGCGCAGACGGGCGCGTTTTTCACCACTTGGCAATAAGGATTGCCTTGCAGTAACTGGCGCTGACGTGGAGGTCTGTTGCATGTTTACACATCCAGGACTGACTTTTCGGATGCTGCAAAGCTTAGATGAGTTTTATGTCAGAAATATTACAAAGAGATTTTTTGTCATAATTTGGCAATATTCAACCGCCACCGCGCTGAAATCTCCGCTGCATGGCGACCTTGAGCCCCATCTCGAAACGTAAAAAGGCGCCCGTGGGCGCCTTGTTCAGTTGTTGATAATTATTTGATACCAAGCTCGGCCAGTGTTTTTGCCGCAACTTTGTTTGGTACCGGTACATAACCGTCACGTACCACAATTTCCTGACCGCGTTTTGATAACACCAGTTTGATAAATTCACGTTCCATTGGTGTCAGTTCTTTGTTTGGGTGTTTATTCACATAAACAAACAGGAAACGCGACAGCGGATATTTGCCATCCAATGCATGGTCTGCAGTTGGTTCAACAAATGGCGAACCTTCTTTTTTCGCTAATGGCAGCGCACGCACACCAGAAGTGACATAACCAATACCTGAGTAACCAATACCGTTGATAGATTCGCTGACGCCCTGCACTACAGACGCAGAACCTGGCTGCTCGTTGATGCTGGATTTAAAGTCGCCTTTACACAGTGCGTGTTCTTTGAAGTAACCATAAGTGCCTGATACCGCGTTACGGCTGTACATGGTGAAGTCACGGTTTGCCCAGGCGCCGTCCAGACCTAACTGACCCCAGCGTGTCACGTCTTCTTTGTAGCCACATTTACGGGTTGCCGAAAAAACCGCATCAACCTGTGCCATGGTCAGGCCTTTGATCGGGTTATCTTTGTTGACATACACAGCCAGTAAATCTACTGCAACCGGAACCGCTGTTGGCTTGTAGCCGAATTTGGCTTCAAATGCCTGAATTTCACTTGGCTTCATCGCACGGCTCATCGGGCCGAAGTTAGCAGTGCCTTCAGTCAGTGCTGTTGGCGCTGTTGAAGAGCCGGCACCCTGAATCTGAATATTCACATTTGGGTACAGTTTACGGTAATCTTCAGCCCACAGCGTCATCAGGTTATTCAGCGTGTCTGAACCGATGCTGGAGATGTTGCCTGATACGCCAGAGGCTTTCTGGTACTCAGGTAATGCCGGGTCGACTTTAGTCACCGCGGCGGTTTGAAAACTGAATGTTGCAGCAACCAGCGCCGCTGTAGATAAAATTTTAAAAGTTTTCACCTTAAAGTCCTCATGTTGGCATTCGCAGGCCTGTGCCTGAAGTTCACGCTTCGCATCATATGGCGTAAATATGACACTATTATGACGGATAAATCTGCAGCGCAAATTCCTGGAAAATCGATTAGTGGTGTTGTGTTTTCAAACCGACTGGCTATAGTTTTGGCAGGCTGGGCACCCGGACGTATCTGTTTTCGTAGCAGGGTCAAGCCCGCTCCATAACAAAAATTATATTTTTTAATGATATATATTTCACGCTGACTTTCGTTTTCAGCGAAGTATTAAAACAAGGAAATGCGCTATGAAGCAGTTGGTTTTAACGCTGATTGGTCAGGATAAAGCCGGCCTGGTCGAACAGCTTGCGACGTTAATTGCCGAATATCACGGCAATTGGACGGCCAGTAACCTCAGTCATCTGGCTGGTTACTTCGCCGGGATTTTACAGGTTGAAGTGGCAGAACAACATGTTGCGGCCCTGACCGCAGCACTGCAGCAAATGAAGGATCTGGATATCCGCGTACAGCATGGGGTGGACTCCCGCGTTAATCAGCAAAAACTGCTACGTTTTGTCATCACCGGCAACGACAGACCGGGCATAGTCCGCGAATTGTCGTCTGTCATTAAACATAAAGGTACCAATATCATCCATTTCGAGAGTTCAAAACAAAGTGCGCCAAATTGGGGCGTGCCTTTGTTTAATGCCATTGCCACAGTCGAATTACCGGAAGGGTTGAACAAAGACGAAGTGGTGCGGGCGCTGGAAGATATTGCGTCCGATGTGATGGTCGATGTCGAAAATCTGAACTGAGCTGCGTTGTGCCCAGAATAGCCCGTGCATCTTCAGACGTGACGGGCTATCTTATTCATAAATCTTTCATCAAACTGCCATAGATTAAGCGCAGGCCCCTCTCCCGCTGTGATGGAATCGGTATGGAATTACAACGCAATGCAGAACACCCGACACATTTTTTCCCGAAAGAACTGAGCTGGCTTGCCTTTAACGAACGTGTGTTACAGGAAGCGGCAGATGAACGCAATCCGTTGATTGAGCGGTTACGCTTTCTTGGCATTTACTCCAACAATATGGATGAGTTTTACCGGGTGCGGGTGGCGGATGTTAAACGCCGCATCATGCTGCAGAAGTACCATGATGAAGACGCCAGCCAGACTGAAGATTTATTAAAGCAAATTCAACAGTTTGTCTTACGGTTAGGCGCAAAGTTTAATGCCATCCATATGGACCTGCAGCTTGGATTGCGTAAGCACAATATTGAATTTATCGACCAGCATAAACTCAATGAATCACAAAGTGCCTGGGTAAAATCCTATTTCAAAGAAAAGGTGTTGCGGCATATTTCGCCTATTTTGCTGTCAAACGAACACCTGCAGCTGTCAAAACGCCTCGAGGATAACGCCACGTACCTGATGGTCGAAATGACCGGCAAAGGCAAACCTGAGTACGCCATAGTACAGGTGCCGACCGACGATGTGTCGCGGTTCCTGGAGCTGCCAATCGCACTGAACCGCACCAAACGCAAAGGGCGGTACCGCCATCAGTTTATGATGCTTGATGACGTGATCATTCACTGTCTGCACGATTTGTTCGCCGGTTTCTTTGATTTCTGTGAGATCCAGGCCTATTCGATGAAGCTCACCAAAGACGCCGAATATGACCTGAGTGAATCGCTGGATCAGAGCCTGCTGGACAAAATGTCACACGGCATCCGGCAACGACTGGAGTCTGAGCCGGTGCGGCTGGTGTATGACGTGAACATGCCAGAGCATATGCTGAAGATTTTGCGCAAATTGCTCGGCGCCAATACCTTGGACGCGCTGATCCCCGGCGGACGCTACCGCAACTTTAAAGATTTTATCAGCTTCCCTTATACCGGCCATGCCAGCCTTGAGTTTCCGCCACTGCCACCATTGCCAAGCCCGGACTTTGAGCAATACAACACGACTTTTGATGCGATCCGCAATCACGATGTGTTACTGCACTACCCGTACCATAACTTTACTTATTTCACCGAATGGATCCGGCAGGCGTCTTTTGACCCAAAAGTAAAATCCATCAAGATGACCATGTATCGGGTGGCGAAAAACTCCCGGGTGATCCATTCGTTGCTGGATGCGGTGCGTAATGGCAAAAAAGTCACTGTAGTTGTTGAGCTCAAAGCCCGCTTTGATGAAGAAAACAACATTCAGTGGGCGCGGCGTATGACACAGGCCGGTGTCCAGGTGGTGTTTGGCCTGACCACACTAAAAATCCACTCCAAACTCTGCATTATCAGTCGTGAAGAAAAAGGCGGCCTGGTGAAATATGCCCATATCGGCACCGGCAATTTTAATGAAAAAACCGCCCGGATTTATACCGATATGAGTCTGTTCACCTGCCATACCGAAATTTGTGACGAAGTAGATCAGGTGTTTGAGTTTGTCGAATACAGCTATAAGCCATTTGTATTCAAGCATTTAATTGTCTCTCCCACCTGGAGCCGACCTAAGCTGAACAGCTTAATTCAACGGGAAATCGACTTTGCTTTGAGCGGGCGCAAAGCTGAGATCCTGTTAAAACTGAATAATCTGGTCGATGACCCGATAGTCGAGATGCTGTATAAAGCCAGTCAGGCTGGGGTTAAAGTGCGGATTATCGTGCGGGGTATGTGCTCTTTAATCCCTGGCATCCCAGGTAAAAGCCACAATATTAAAGTGATCAGCGTGTTAGATCGTTACCTGGAACATGCCCGCGTTTATCAGTTCTTTAATGGCGGCGATATCGATTTGTACCTGTCGTCGGCCGACTGGATGACGCGTAATATCGAACAGCGGGTCGAAGTGGGCGTACCGATCTATAATGCGCGGATTAAGCAACAAATTATGACGATCCTCGATTTGCAGTGGAATGACAACGTCAAAGCCAGGCTAATCGACAGCGATCAGAGCAACCCCTATGTCAAAAGGGGCAACAAAAAAAGTATCAGGTCTCAGCAGGCGATTTATGACTATCTCGCCAGTCAGCAGCTGGGACCGACCATACAGGCAGATTTATGACCCATTTGACGCCCAATGCATTGTCAGCCGCGGAACTTATCGCGGCTGTTGACCTTGGCTCGAACAGTTTCCACTTGGTGATAGCACGCATTGTCGATGGCGCCTTGCAATTGCTGCACCGGGAAAAACAAAAAGTGCAGCTGGCCGACGGGCTGGATGAACAACAGATGCTTAGCGACGAAGCAATGCAACGTGGCCTCAGCGTCTTACGTCAGTTCGCTGTCACCTTAAAAGATATGCCGCCGCAAGCGGTGCGGGTGATCGCCACTTATACACTGCGTCGCGCCAAAAACAGCGCCCGCTTTTTACAACAGGCACAGGATATCTTCCCATTTCCGATTGAAGTGATCGCAGGTCAGGAAGAAGCCCGTCTGATTTATCAGGGTGTGGCACATTTCGAAACTTACACGGGTCAGCGCTTAGTCATCGATATCGGTGGTGGCAGCACTGAGTTTGCCATTGGCGTGGATTTTCAGCCGCTGAAACTGGCGAGCCGCAATATGGGTTGTGTCAGTTTTGCCAAATTTTTCTTCCAGAAGGGCAAAATCAGTCCAAAACGCTTTGAGCGTGCCTTGTTGCTGGCCGAACAGGAACTGGAAAATATTTACACCGGTTATAAAGCCACTGGCTGGCAGCAGGCTGTTGGTACTTCAGGTACCATTAAAACGATTAAAGACATCGTCAGTGGTCTTGGCTGGCACCCGCACGTCATTCGGCTGGAACATCTGGAAAAACTGCAGCAACTACTGCTGCAGGTGGACCGATGTGACGATTTAAATCTGCCCGGACTGACCGACGGTCGCTAGCAGCTGCTGG